>JACJXQ010000008.1:2111705-2413377 GCA_020636495.1 Chitinophagales bacterium
TTGATGAAAATAGCGTTTGACATCATGGGGGGTGATTATGCTCCCTCAGAAGCATTGAAAGGTGTACAACTGTTCCTGGATGAAAATCAGGACCAGTCAGTACATCTATTGCTCATCGGTACGCCGGATACTAAGGTAGCATGCAACGAATTGCTCAGCTCTGCTTATAAGGGCCGGTATACTTATGTAGATGCTCCCCAGGTGATCGGCATGGATGAACATCCTACCAAAGCATTGAAAGAAAAGCAACAATCCAGCATTGCTATAGGCTTCGGCATGTTGCAGGCAAAAAAAGCAGACGCTTTTATCAGTGCAGGCAATACCGGTGCTATGATGGTTGGCGCTATGTACACGGTTAAAAATATACCGGGTGTGCAACGCCCGACCATTGCTTCACCTGTTCCAAGGATCGATGGTGCCTTCAACCTGTTGCTGGATGTAGGTATCAATGCAGACTGTAAGCCGGAAAACCTGCTGCAGTTCGCCCAGCTTGGTTCTATGTATATGAAGCATGTAATGGGGGTAGAGAATCCTAAAGTTGGACTGTTGAATATAGGTGAAGAAGAAGGTAAAGGGAATATACTTGCCCAGGCTACTTATCCGCTTCTTAAGGCTAATAAAGACCTGAATTTTGTTGGTAATATTGAAGGCAGGGACATCTTTACTACCAAAGCAGACATTATTGTTTGTGAAGGTTTTGTAGGTAATGTCATCCTCAAACTATCAGAATCTTTGTATCATCTGCTGATAGAACAGCGCAAGATACAGGACGAATTCCTGGACACATTCAACCATGAAATATACGGTGGCACACCAATTCTAGGTATAAATGATACTGTTATTATCGGGCATGGCGTATCACATGCACTAGCATTCAAAAACATGATAGAGGTGGCCAGCAGGAACATCAAGGTTAATCTGCAGGAGAAGTTGAAGAACTATTTTTCTCCTGAAGAAGAGCAGGCTTAATACAATACTTTTACTCCTTTACTTTCCATGTATTTCTTCACGAAATCATCAGCATGCACCAAACTGACACTTGAGTGGTGTTGATACGGTATGGTCAGCCCGTTGTGAATATCGACAAACCAGATAGTAGGTGTATAAAATTCGTCAGCGTATTCTGTCATTAGTCCCATAATACCCACAATATCATCGTTATACCAAAATGCTTTTTGTACCTGGCAGGAAGGCCCGCAAAAAAATACCCTTGTCCTGATATTGGTTTTTGTATTGATCACAGCGACCTCCTGGTCTACTTCAGCCTCGCGAGCATTAAGCACTCCCTTGTTGTCTTTTTCTATGATCCATGATGAACTGTAGCAATCTATAAAGGCAGAAGAGTCGGAGTTATATACCAATAAACTACCAAAGAGGTTATAGAATGAGTCTGTTGGTTTGAATGTTTGTATCAGCATTTTACCCGGAAAAGTATCCGTAAGCATGAAGCTGTCTATAGAGAATGTAGCATCATCCTGCTTATAGAAATCATCCCATGTTGCATATACATCACTGTTTTTTTGCAAGCTGATGGTGTCCTGTGTAACAACTGTGTTTGTTTCACCTGCTGTTTCACTATCTGTACATGCAGATAAAAAAACAGCCATACTCAACACTACAAACGCAACCTTAGTCATCCCGGAACCCATAAACGAAAAATTATACCACAATTTACAACCATTATCATTGATATAAAATGATAGTTGTGTTGTTTCAGTTAACTTTAGCATATAGACATGAAAAAAATCTATTGTTTAAGTGGACTCGGAGCAGATGAGCGCATATTTGTCAGGTTGAAGATAAATAATGCAGAGTTGGTGCATATTCCCTGGCCCGAATATGATGAGTATGATGAATTGCCATGCTATGCGCAAAAAGTCTCAGCATTGATACCAGGAGACGACCCAATTATATTGGGTGTGTCACTGGGAGGTATAATCGGTGTTGAGATATGTAAGATAAGGCCGGTAAAGAAGCTGATACTTATATCCAGTGCTAAAACCAGGAATGAGATGCCACCTTATGACGGGCTTTTCGGTAAGCTCGTCAAATCAAAAATACTTCCACCAATAGTCTACAAAACGCCTAACCAGGTACTCATTAACAAATTTGGTGCTGAGACAGATGAAGATGAAGCCATGCTCAGGATGATACTAAAGGCTACTGACGGCAGGTTTATGAAATGGGCAATGAGGGCTATTGCTCTATGGCGCAACGATACCTATGAGGAGTCGTTAACAGCACACATACATGGCAGGGAGGATAGAATGATAATGGCAGAAAATGTACATCCTAATGAGTGGATAGAAGATGGCGGACACATGATGATATTTAACAGGGCAGAGCAGGTGAGCTGTTTTGTACAGAAAGAAATTGACTCGCTATGATAACAACCACACATATTGAAACACCATTAGGCAAAATGCTGGCCGGAGCAACCGATGAAGGTATATGCCTTTTTGATTTTGAATTCAGGAAGATGATGCCTGCGATCAAGTCTCGTATTTGTACTTTTCATAACGATGAATTTGTTGAGGGGGAACATCCTAATTTTGAATTATTGAGACAGCAGGTAAATGAATATTTTTCGGGAGAACGGAAAGAGTTTGACCTGCCTGTAGTATTGAGCGGTACACCTTTTCAGCAAAACGTATGGAATGCTTTAATTGATATTCCTTATGGCGCTACACGCACTTATATGCAGCAGGCAAAGGTATTAGGCGATGAAAAGGCTATTCGTGCTGTAGCCCGTGCCAATGGTGAAAATTGCCTGGCCATTATCATTCCCTGCCACAGGGTAGTGGGCAGTGACGGTAGCCTGACAGGCTATGCCGGTGGACTGAAAGCCAAGAAATGGTTGCTGGAACATGAAGCAAAACATACAGGTAACTCTTACCAGGATGAAATATTTTAATTTAACATAGGATGTTTTTATATTTATCTAATGAATGCGACCCTCAAATTACTTGCAATCCTGTTCTGTTTATCGAGACATTGTTTTGCAATAGACACCAGCTTTGGTGACTATAATGAGAGCAGTATAGCCTTCGCTGAAAATAAGGGGCAGGTAACAGACCAAGATTTCAGAAAGAGAAAGGATATAGATTTTAAGCTGAAGGCAGGTAATGGTCTGAGCGTTTTTGTAGGCAACGGTGCGCTTCATTACCAGTTTTACCAAGCGGACACGAATAGCCAAAATGTCAACAACTTCAATTCCGCACCTGCTGATATTGAAAGTCCCAACTTCAATATGTACCGCTTAGATGTGGCGCTAATTGGAGCCAACCCTAGTGCTGAAATTATAAAAGAAGGGAAGCAAGCTTACCAGGAGTATTACTATACTGCGGGCATAGATGCACCAAACCAAAGGGTATCATGGTACGAAAAGATTACCTACAAGAATATTTACCACAATATTGATTGGGTATTGTCTGTAGCCGCCGGGCAACTAAAGCAGGAGTTTGTTGTTAGGGACGGAGGAAATGTAGCAGATATACGCCTACGATATGCAGGTCATAAATCATTACTGTTGAAGGAAAACGGTAAACTTGCTGTTACCACCCCACTTGGCGTAATTACAGAGGATGCGCCTTTTTCGTTTATTGATGATGGGAGCTCTGTCAACTGTGCATACAAACTTACCGATGATATACTGAGCTATACAATCGGCGACTATTCAGGTATATTGACAATAGACCCGGCTGTAACCTGGTCAACATATTTTGGTGCTGATGCACCTACAGGATTTGGCTTAATAGCAGATAGCTCAGGTGCATATATCTATTTGGGCGGCACTACATACTGCACTCAAAATATTGCTACATCAGGATCACATCAGCAGACATTTGGCGGTAATGTAGATGCATTTATTGCAAAATTCAATACATCCGGATTCCCTGTATGGGGTACCTACCTAGGAGGTGCCGGGCTTGATTATGGCGCTGATGCAGCGATTAGTTATTACAACGCCGGCAGTTCTGGCAACCATTATATATACCTGGCGGGGTATACAAGAAGTAAGACCAACATGTCAACCCAGAATGTATACAAATCTACGTTAAGCGGACTCGGGGATGGTTTTATCTCAAAATTTACTGACTCCGGAAAATTAGTATGGTCAACATATTACGGTGGACAGAGGGATGACAGGATATATTGCATGTCTACAGACACATCTGGTAAGATTTACGTAGGAGGTTATTCATACAGTTGGGATAGCATAGCTACACTTAATGCATATCAGGTGACCGGTGATCCTGATAGTGCTTCACTTGATGGCATGATAGCGCAATTTAACGATAGTGGCCAACTACAATGGGGTACATATTATGGCGGTGATAGTGCTGAAATTGTTACAAACATTGCTTGTGGCATCAATGCTATTTATTTTTCTGGGCAAACCCGCAGTAAAGATTCCATAAGTTCGCCCGGTGCCAGCCAGCCGGCACTCTATAACAAGTTGGATTGTTTTGTAGGAAAATTCACTACTTCAGGTACAAGGCTATGGGCTACTTACCTAGGTGGTGAAGAACTTGAAACACCTACCTCATTGGCACTTGACAGCAAGGGTAACGTATATGTTTGCGGCAGTACTACCAGCAAACTGAACATTGCCACAGGCGGTAGCCATAAATCACAATTAAATGGTACCGAAGGTGATGGTTTTTTGGCAAAGTATAACACAAACGGTCAGTTGCAATGGTCAACGTATTATGGTGGAGATGACGCTGATGTGATTAACACAGTAGCTATAGATTATTTTGACGACATATATGTTGGGGGTGCCAGTGCCACGATAACAGGTCTGACCACACCCAATGCCCTACAAATTAGTTATGGCGGGGGGGGGTATGATGGAATCTTATCGAAGTTTGATGCATCGGGAGCTGAGCTATGGACCTCTTATTTCGGAGGAAATGGTAGCGATGTTATCAACAGTATTGCAATTAATAAATTGGACATTTTTATAGGCGGTGGAACAGGCAGCTCAAATGGTATCGCATCTCAGGGTGCATATAAATCAACATTGATAGCCGCTACTGACGGCTTTGTTGCACTGGTGTGCGATACCACACTTGTATTTAATGCTATTTACGGCGCTCATGAACTTTGTTTGCCTGGAACTGATACGTTAGTCAGTTACTACAAAAATGGAAATTGGCTATCAGTAAATGGTAAGGTGTATATTGACAGTTCTGGATTTATAACAGCTATAAGTACAGGTGTGGATACCATCCTGCGTTTAGCTACCAATACCTGTGGAACAGATACTGCACGTCATGTAATTACCGTGCATACTTCACCCATTACCATGCACCCAGCTACATTGGCGAACATGGTGGGGGAAACAGCCAAATTCTCTGTTACCACCACGGGTTCAAATAATAGCTTTCAATGGCAAATGGATAACGGTGCAGGATTCCAGAATATTACTAATTCAGGACAATACAGTGGTGCTACCAGCAATATATTGACCATAACCAACTTAACTACACTGAATAGCAACCAGAGATACAGGTGCTTGGTAGCTGGTGATCTTTGTGATGCCATATCTGATGCTGCTGAGTTGCTGGTCTGGCCATCGTCCGTTAATGAAGTAGCAGCAACCTGTTTCGTATTCAGCCCTAACCCCGCAAATGATGTGATTACGATTGTTGGTCCTCATGTGCTTGAAAACATCAGGGTATACAACTTGATGGGGCAAGTAGTAATATTTGAAAACGCAGATACAAATCAGGCTGTCCTGAATATTCAAAACTTATCAAAGGGGGTATATATGCTTCAGGTGAATGGTGAGTATGGGGGTAAATTAGTGAAGCAGTAACAGTACTTTATATGCAGCATGTGCCAGTAGCTGTTAGCGGGCGATCCAAATTGATTATATTCTGAATATCAGTTATTTACAAAGAGTATTTATCCTTGTTCAGCCTATATAAATAAAGTCAATACTTTAACATGCTTACGTGCTGTTTTTTCGTTAATTTTGTATTAACTATAGATCGGGTTATCGCTTGTGATGCTTTTTAAAGGGTATTGCAGGAGGAAAGTCCGGACAGCACAGGGAAACGCACCACCTAACGGGTGGGATTGCGCCAAAAGTGCGATACAGAAAGTGCCGCAGAAAATAACCGCCATACTTCGGTGTGGTAAGGGTGAAAATGTAGGGTAAGAGCCTACGCATTAGGATGGTAACATCAGAATGGGGTAAACCTTGCGTGCTGAAATGCCAAATAGGCGATTGCTTGAGGGTGTCCCGCCCGATGATCGTGGGTTGGCAGATCGAGGTGTCTTGCAAAAGGCATCCCAGATAAATGATAGCCGCTTCCGGGCCATCGGAAGTACAGAATCCGGCTTACAGATCTGTGGTTGTTTTGGTTAATTGATAAGGGCAGCGGTGAAAATCGTTGCCCTTATTTTATATGGTTATTATGTATTTTTTTAGTGCTGTATGGTCACCTTTTCAGTAAATGTCCTGTCTGCTGTGTGCATTTGCAGGATATAAGTACCTACCGGGATATCAGCCACTGAATAAGGTTGTACATGATAGCCTTTCTGTGCCTGCTCTTGTGTGATTAACTGCCTTACCAGCCTTCCCTGTATATCTGTTATGGAAATGCTGACTGCTGCAGATTCTTGAAGGAAGTATTTCACATAAAGTTGTCCGCTGGCAGGGTTGGGGTATGGAGAGAATAATTCCTGTTTTGCATAAGCCGCTGTTGTCGGTACATCTAATGCTACAGGTGTTGAACCATCGATCACTTTAAACTCATCACCCGGCTTATAGTAAGCCCAGATGAAGAAGGTTAGCATCATCTCATCTGTAGTAGCCTCACCTGCCGTAACTGTTTTAGGCGGATTGCTTGGGTTGTATGGGTTGCTGGATGTATTGTCGTAAAATGCTTCTGAATACAAAGTGGTACCTGCAGGTAGCTTGGTTATGTTACGCAACATATAGAATCCTTGCCAGCTGAAATCCCATTTCGGAATATCAATGAACTTCAGCGTATCGCCATTCTTCACACCATAAGCATTAATGCTTCTGCCTATCAGATGCATATGTGGTGCAATACCCAGAATTGATATGTCTCCTACCAGGCCTGATATGCTGGACGATTGTGTATATACTTTTGTCTGGTTAGCTGGTATATTCAATCCTCCGGAAGGAACCATAGTACAAAGCGAGCCCAGATGGTTCAATACAGGATCTATTCGTACAGAACGGATGTTTGCGGTTGGCAATGACGAGAAGTAGAATTTAAGCTTAGTGCTGTCAACCTGCCCGGCAGACCCGGCAGGGTAGTGTATCTGCAATACTATATCAGCATTTTTAGGTATCCTTATACCAAAGCTGTCGGGCATGGTCATTGGTTGTGTGCCGGGCACCCAACCTCCTATCATGATAGCAGCATCGGTACCGGCACCACCAAAACTTACATATCCCGGACCGGGCGATTGTGCGTCTAAATTGGCACATATACCTGTAGTATCAGCATATACTATTACGTGGTGTACAATGTCCCTGTTCCCCGGTATCGCTTCAAATGCTGAAATGAATTTCTCCGAGGTGAGTCCGCTGGGAATAACGAAACATTGGTAAACATCACCGGTAGACGCGGTACTGGTAAAAGCCGGTATTTGGGTCACCAGGTCAGGCGTACCTGCAAGGTCACCATCAGGGTTAAAGGTAGGTACAGGCGGTGCAAGGTTTGGATCTCCCTGTGGAGTGCCGCCTGCTACCCAATCAGCTATTTTCTTAATGTCTGCCTGCGACAGCAAACGCTCATGCGCCAGCCTGTTATAATGAGCATCAGGCGGCCATGGCGGCATATATCCTGTTGTAACTGATGCAGATATTGATGTAGCTTTATTCACAGCTCCCTGGTAAGTCAATAGTTCAAAAGGGCCTATTCCTGACGGCCTGTGACAACCGGCACAATTATTAAACAGTATAGGTGCTATATCCGTGCTCCATTGTGGGGTCTGGGCGGTAGCATTTTGCCCCAAAGCAAAAAGACATGATGTAAGAAATAGAAGTAGTTTTGAATTCATTATATATGTGTATTTGGTGTGTAATTTAAGTAAAAATTCACTTATATGACCTTTGGCCGTCAGATATGCCTGAAGTTAAGTGCGGATTTGCAAAATGTTATAAACCCTTTAGTTATATTGGTATTATCTTTGCACTCTTTACTAAAAGTCGGATATAGTACTAAAAAATGGAACTCAGTAAGAATTTTCAGCATAAGGAAGCAGAACAGCATTGGTATGAACACTGGAACAAGTCAGGATACTTTACATCTACTCCTGATGACCGTCCGCCATACACTATAGTCATGCCCCCTCCCAACGTTACGGGAGTATTGCATATGGGACATGCTCTGAACAATTCTGTTCAGGATGTGCTGTTGCGCCGTGCTAAAATGCTGGGTTATAATACATGCTGGGTGCCTGGAACAGACCATGCTTCAATAGCTACAGAAGCTAAAGTAGTGGGTATGCTTCGCGATAAGGGCATCGATAAGAATAAACTGTCCCGGGATGAATTCCTGCAATATGCCTGGGAATGGAAAGAGAAATATGGTGGTATAATCCTGCAACAGCTTAAGAAATTAGGCTGTGCTTTGGACTGGAACCGTACCAACTTCACGATGGACGACCATTACTACGCTGCTGTTATGAGGGTGTTTGTAGAACTGTATAACAAGGGATACATATATCGTGGGGTAAAGATGATCAATTGGGACCCCAAGGCGAAAACTGCCTTGAGTGATGAAGAAGTAATACATAAACAAACTAACTCTAAACTGGTATATGTTCGTTATCGTCTGGTTGGTGATGAGGAAGAATACATCACAATAGCAACAGTACGACCTGAAACAATACTTGGTGATACTGCGGTGTGTGTGCATCCTGACGACCCACGCTATGCTCACCTGAAAGGACGTAAGTGCATTATACCATTGGTGAACAGGGAAGTGCCGATCATTTTCGACGATTATATTGACCTGGAATTTGGTACAGGTGCGCTGAAAGTAACACCGGCACACGATATTAATGACTATAACCTTGGCTTAAAACACAACCTGCCTGTTATTGATACGCTGAATGAAGATGGTACTATGAGCGAGGCTGCCGGTATGTATATCGGCCAGGATCGTTTTGCTGTACGTAAACAAATAGTTGCAGACCTTGCTGCCGCAGGACATATTGTAAAAGAAGAAGATTACAGCAACCAGGTTGGTTTTTCTGAGCGTACAGATGCCGTGATAGAGCCACGCCTGTCTATGCAGTGGTGGTGCAACATGAATGAAATGGCTAAGCCAGCTATTGAAAATGTTATGAATGGTAATATCCAGTTTCACCCGGCAAAGTTCAAGAACCTGTATAGCCACTGGATGGAAAACATCAAAGACTGGTGTATCAGTCGCCAGCTATGGTGGGGGCAGCGTATACCTGCATGGTATGATAGTGAGAACACGATATATGTAGCTGAAACATCAGAAGAAGCTCATGAACAATACAAGCAAAAGAAACCTGATCTTGCTGCAAAACAACCAGAGTTAAGGCAGGACGAAGATGTATTGGACACTTGGTTCAGTAGTTGGTTATGGCCTATGGAGGTTTTCGACTGGAATAAAAATCCTGATAATGCTGAATTGAAATATTACTATCCAACCAATACACTCGTTACAGCTCCTGAGATCATATTCTTCTGGGTAGCGCGTATGATAATGGGCGGATATGAGTTCCTTGGAGAAAAACCATTCAACGAAGTATACTTCACAGGTATAGTACGTGACAAGCAGGGTAGGAAAATGAGTAAACAATTGGGTAACTCACCCGATTTGCTGGAATTGATAGACGTACATGGTGCAGATGCGGTTCGTTTTAGTGTAATGATATCATCACCTGCCGGTAACGACCTGCTGTATGATGAGTCTACATTAGAACAGGGGCGTAACTTCTCTAATAAGATGTGGAATGCCCTCAGGTTGATAAAAGGTTGGGAAGGGCGTATTGCTGATAATGTAGAAGACAGCGATATTCATTTTGCACTTGACTGGATGGAGCAGCGAATGGCGGAAGCTTCTCAGCAAATAGCAGAACAGATAAAGGAATTCAAGCTGAGTGAAGGTCTTAAAAATATCTATTCACTTATATGGAATGATTTCTGTTCCTGGTACCTGGAGTGGGTTAAGCCAGGTATGGACCAGCCCATGTCGCATCATATATACCAGCGCACGGTAGATATGTATGAAGAGTTGTTGCAACTACTGCATCCGTATATGCCATTTGTTACCGAAGAGATATACCACAAACTTCGTGATCGCAAACCCGGTCATGACCTGATGGTTAAACAACTGCCTGCATACGAGAGTGTAAACAAAGACATACTGAAACAAGGTGATATGTTGCAGGAAGTTATCACCGCAGTAAGAGATGCACGTAATAAAAATGGACTAAAGCCGAAGGAAACCATAAAGCTATGGATAACTACTCAGCACAATTCGTTTTATGATACTGTACAGGACATACTGCGCAGGCAGATAAATGCCGAGTATATTGGTTTCACCGATGAAGCTAAACCAGGTAGTATTTCTGTTGTAGTACAGACTGACAAACTATATATTGAAGCTGAAACTGTAGTTGATACCGGTGCACAGAAAGAACAATTGCTAAAAGAACTGGAATACCTGCAAGGCTTCCTGGTGAGTGTTGATAAGAAATTGAGTAATGAACGTTTTGTTCAGAATGCCAAAGCAGAGATAGTAGACATTGAGCGTAAGAAAAAAGAGGATGCCGTGGCTAAGATCAAAGCACTTGAAGAAAGCCTTAGTTTGTTATAACTTTATAGAAATGAGACGGACAGCACAGATATTGATGTTATTATTGGTGGCAATAACAGCACCCAATGCTTTTGCTGATGAAAAAGACCAGGATAAGGAAAAGGCAAAAAAGCCTAAGCCTGTGCCAGTACCCGTTTATATAGGAAACAGCGATATAGATAGTGGGGTTATTTCAAAACAATTATTCGACTCGCTTTTGAGGCAAGGTTTTACCTCCCGCGATTCAAATGGCAGGGTGTTCGATGTAAAAAGTTTTATGTTCACTTATTGTGAACGTAATCTCTACGAAGATTCCATCGGTAATCCCATGATACTTACAGATTATCTATCCGAGTTCTGTTTTGATAATAAACTGAAAGATTACCAGTTGGAAGGTATCCTTTCACGTTCTAAATGGGGAGATACACTCATCCTGGAAAAGATCACCCTGAATGCTGCCGATAGTACCAAAGCCGGAGCACATGGTAAGCAGGTAAAACTGACAATAGGTAAATAAACAATGAGTACGGCAGACAACAGTATCCTGGGACTGAAAATGCCTACTGACCCAAGGTGGATAAACCTGGCATCCATTTCACTGGAAGAGATACTGACAGATCATGCTTTTTGTGAACAGAAAGCAGCTACACAATGTATCAGTATCATTCAGCAATATCCAGATAAGGATCAGTTAGTAGAAGTACTGTCTCCCATTGTTACAGAAGAGTGGGGGCATTTTAGAATGGTACATGCTGAGATGAAGAAACGAGGTATAGAACTCGGTCATCAACGGAAAGATGAATATGTGAACCTGTTATTAGCCAATCAACCAAAGAACGGCGTACCTAAAGAGGAAAAACTACTACACAAACTACTTACATGTGCCTTAATTGAAGCACGTAGCTGTGAACGTTTCCGCTTGTTGAGCGAAGGACTGGAAGATGAGACCCTGCGTAAATTCTATTACAAATTTATGGTGTCTGAAGCGGGCCATTACCGGGCATTTATAGACCTGGCAAAACAATATTATCCTGAAGATAAAGTAAGAAGTACCTGGAAGGAGTGGCTGAAAATCGAGGAGGAAATACTCGCGCAGTTGAAACCACGGGGAGACAGGATGCACTAAAAAATCTCTGCTCATGAATGTACAACACGAAGGTAATGATAAGAAAGCACGTTTCTTTTTAGAAGAAAATGGCAAGCGTATAGCACTAATGGATTACGTATATGCAGGTACAGACAAGTTCATTATTCAACACACAGAGGTAGACTCTGCTTATGAAGGTCGTGGGCTTGGGAAGATACTAGTAGATGCAGCTGTTGAAATGGCGCGGGAAAAAGGACTTAGCATAATTCCATTATGTCCATTCGCCAACGCACTGTTCAGGAAAAGACGGGAAGAATACCAAGACGTCACTTACAGGCAATAAAAAAGCATACCCCGTGAGGAGTATGCTGAACATTTTGGCATTGAATTATTAGTTGATAACTTTTACGTTAACTGCGTTTAATCCTTTTTTACCTTCTTCAACATCAAATTGTACTTTGTCGTTCTCGTAGATGTCACTCTTCAAGCCCGAAACGTGTACGAAGATGTCTTTACCGCCGTCAGCGGGTGTAATGAATCCAAATCCTTTAGACTCATTGAAAAACTTTACTGTTCCTTCTTGCATTGTGTATTTGTAATTAAATAGTAAAGAACAAAGGTATGGTTAAAAATTTGATTAGTCTAAAAAAAGTTTAAATATTTTCACGAATTTCAAATGGCTGATATTCAGACACTTAACAGGCGTAATTATTATTTTTTTGTTATGGGATTAATCATAAGTAGCTTATCATATCATTTGGGGGCTGACAAGAAACTATTTTAATTGATTGGCATATAAGTTGTTATATACCCTTAAACATTCAATAAAATGCGCAAAATCCTTATCCTTATTACGTCATTACTACTAATCGATATCACAGCATGTTTATATTCATGCCAAATAGGTTGCGGTGGTAGTTCCGGCAATTATTGCTATTCGCTGAAAGATGTCAGTCTATCGGCGTATGGATACTCATCTACACCTTTGAAACAGGGCGAGCAAGTCAAATGGTCGGAACTTCGACTTGGGTTAGGGTTATCATACAGCAGTAATATGTGTCGTAAGCCTTCGACATTTAACCCGCTGGTGAATGCGGCTTATGCTTGCGACCCGGTTATCAACTTCAGGTATACTGATTCAGTAACTGCTATCAGTATTTTCAGTGACCATGACTTTGATGCATCACATAAGGCCGGTCATATCCTCAATGATTACTTCTCAGGGACTGATATTGAACAATTCAATAAAAGTTATGGAGATGACAGTATTATTTTCATACTGAAACATATGCCTGCGGCTACCGGGACACACACATTGTCAGTAAACCTGGAGTTTTCTAATGGTGTAATAAGAAAAGTAGAAGCGATACCCGTAAACATTGAAAAATAATCTCGGTACTAAGCCTTAAATTTGTTCCGGATGAACAACCCCGGTCAGATAGTATTAACCAGCATAACACAGGCAATTCATGAATTGCGTGCTAACAAGTTACGTACCTTTCTGTCTTTGCTGGGCATCACGATTGGTATTTTCTGCATTATTGCCGTGTTTACGGTGCTTGATAGTATGAAAAACAATATCCGAACAGAGATATCCAGCCTCGGGAGCGATGTACTATACATTGGCCGCTGGCCATGGATGGACGAGGGTGGGGAATACAAATGGTGGGAGTTCCTGCGCAGGCCAAGCATGGGGCCCACGGAACTTAAAGCTGTAGAACGTGATGTTAAAACGATCGAGTTTGCTACACTTTCTTACAGGGATGGTGGATTGAGCCTGAAACATAATGACCTTGAAATAACAGGCATTACCGGTTATGCTGTAACCAATTTTTTTGATAAGATACAGAATATAGAAATTGATGACGGCAGGTACCTTAGCCTTTCTGAAATAGATGGCGGTGCAAATTCAGTTGTAATAGGCAGTGCAGTATATGATGCATTATTCCCGGGCGGCAGTTCTGCAATAGGCAAAAAGATATCCTTCAGGGGCAGAAGCTTCAATGTAGTGGGGGTAATGCGTAAAGTAGGTCAGAATATGGCCGGATTCAATTTTGACAATGGTATCATTTATTCCTACTATGCTGCTGCAGGTATGGTAGATGTAAAGTCATTGAACAATGACCCGACACTTATTATCAAAACCGGCAATGCGATCAGCCTTGAAGATACGAAGCTGGAAGTGGAAGGGGCCTTGCGCAGAGTTAGAAAAGTAAGGCCGGGGGAGAAGAACAACTTTGCTATTAACCAACTGAGCCAGATCACAGAACGCTTGGAAATGATGTTTGGGAAAATTGACCTGATAGCCATTGTAATCGGTGGATTTTCAATACTAGTCGGTGCGTTTGGCATTGCCAATATCATGTTTGTAACCGTAAAAGAACGTACCAAAATGATTGGACTGAAAAAAGCAATTGGTGCAAAGTCAGGCAGTATATTATTAGAGTTCCTGGTTGAAGCTGTTACTTTAAGCATATTTGGTGGATTGTTAGGAATCGTCTTTGTAATGTTATTGGCAGTTATCTTGTCATCCTTTGCAGATTTCGCAGTCAGGTTATCTTTACAAAACTTTATTATTGGTATCAGCATATCGGCTGTTGTTGGAATACTGGCAGGGTTTATTCCGGCCCGTACTGCATCAAGATTAAACCCGGTAGTGGCTATTCGCTCTCATTAAAATATTATCTTCAATACATGGGCAAACAACGCACAATAATTCTGGATAAAGAACGCATCAATTGGAAGCTGCAACGTATGGCTTACCAGGTTTGGGAAAACTACAGTAATGAAAAGTCTGTTACCCTGATAGGTATTGAAGGAAGCGGAACTATTGTTGCCAAAAGCCTTGCCCGCAGGCTGAAAGAAATAAGCCCTTTACAGGTAGAAACGATAATCGTTAAACTGAACAAACGCAAACCTGTATCTGATGAAATAAGTATTAGTGAAGATCTGACAGGCAAAGCGGTTGTGTTGATAGATGATGTAGCCAATTCTGGCAAAACTTTATTGTATGCGCTGGCGCCCATATTGCGTTATGAACCTAAAAAGGTGATGATAGCAGTGTTGGTAGACCGCAGGCATAAATCCTTCCCCATAACTCCTGATATTGTAGGACATAGCGTGTCAACAACCCTGCAGGAACATATTGATGTAGAAACCGAAGGTGAGCACATAACAGCTGCTTATCTTCAATAATTAGAATAAACATATTTATAGATGCCCGTTACATTAGTAATACATGGTGGCGCAGGTAATATTACCCCTGCAATAATGACCCCGCAAGATGAAAAAGATTATAAACAAGGTCTGCAAACAGCCTTAGATGCAGGCTATAAGATACTTAATGGTGGTGGTTCTGCCATGGATGCCGTTGTAGCGGCCATTACCGAGTTGGAAGACAACCCTTTGTTCAATGCAGGCAGGGGAGCAGTGTTTACCAAAAAAGGGCTGAACGAAATGGATGCCGCGATCATGAATGGTAAAACACTGGAAGCAGGTGCCATTGCAGGCGTTCGCAACATTAAGAACCCGATCGTATTGGCAAGAGAGGTAATGTTGCATTCAGGGCATGTTTTCCTGAGTGGCAGCGGTGCAGCAGAATTCGCTATTTCAAGGGGGATGGTGCAAACCCCTGATGAATATTTCTTCAATAAACTCCGATACGACCAGTGGGTAGAGATACGTGATAGTGATTTCTACCAACTTGACCATAAAGCAGACAACCTGAAAGGCGCTCCTAATCCTGACCATAAATTTGGTACAGTGGGAGCTGTAGCCTGTGATGCGGATGGCAACCTGGCTGCAGGTACCTCTACCGGCGGTATGACCAACAAAAGGTTTGGCCGCATAGGCGATAGCCCGGTAATAGGTGCAGGCACTTATGCTAACAATGCTACCTGCGCTATTAGCTGCACAGGTCATGGAGAACCTTTCCTCAGGGCTGTAGTTGCTCATGATGTTAGCTGCCTGATGGAATATAAAGGTCTGTCATTACAGGAAGCCTGCGAAATAGTGGTAAAAGACAAACTGGTAAAAATAGGCGGCGAAGGTGGTTTGATTGCAGTTGACAGTTCGGGTAATGGCTTGTTCTGCTTCAACTCTGCTGGCATGTATCGTGCTATCAAAAACAGTGAAGGCAGAGAGGAGATAGCCTATTATGGCGAATAAGCGTAAAAAATCTTTTTTGCGCCGTGTAATGCGCATTGCACAATTTCTTTGTATTGCTGCAATGGTTATAGCTGTATTATTTAAGATACAGCATAGGCCGTTTATATATGAGATGCTGTTTACCGCACAGGCTTTTTCATTGATCTTCTGGATGTGTGCCACTGCTGAGGCCTTCATGTCGAAAGTACTGCCGGCCAAAAGTAAGTACATCTTGTCCGGAGCACTTATACTGTTAATGATTGCCGACCTGGTTGTTTTTGTTCCGCTCATCTTTCTCGTTTTCCAATGGGGCTACCTCATGCTGTCTCGTAATAAGCTTTACCCTGTAGTCCAGGTATAGGGGATTACGAATAGAGATAAACAATTAATATATTGCGCTAACAAATTGAATACCCATGTACTTTAGAATTATACTCAGTACAATAATATGCTTGCTATTAAGTTTTTCGCCATTTGCACAACCAACACCTGTGCAGATGAAAAAACTACAGGGTTATTACTTCAGTGGGAACGAATCTGTATTAAAAGACGGTGTAAACTGTTTCGTGATCCAAAAGAAGCAGGACTTTGAAAAGTTGTTCGGAAAGGGTAGAACAGATACACCCAGCTTCAGTAAAGAATGGATGCTGATATTGTTGATGCCGGCCACTAAAAAAGATATTGAACTGGAGTTTATCAGGGTGTCTATGAAAGCCGGCACTTTTATAGAAGTGTATTGCGACCTGAATAAACTACGTGGCAAATTACTCACTTATGAAGCCAACCCGATTGCTGTATGTACAATTCCAAAATTCGACGGAATAAAAGACATTAACTTTTACGAGGAAAGAAAAAAAGGATTGGAACTGGTTGAGTCGGTACAGGTGAAACGTTAAGCCTAATCTGTTATCTCAATCAGTTCACCTTCAGGATACACAATATCTTCAAGATACAGCCCATGTCCGGTCACACTGAAGTCAGCTAAGGTACAATTCCTGGCTTCTATCACTTTTCTAAAATCGTCAACTGTCAGTTTCCCTTTAGCGGCATTAAGTTGTGTACCTACCAGGCCACGTACCATCCCTCTTAAAAAACGATTGCCACGTACTACGTAATGCAACTCATCTTCATGATCTTCCCAGTGAGAGCCAGTCAACTTGCATATAAATGTATAGCTTTGTGTATTACGCTTAGAGAATGTTTCAAAGTTCTCAAACTCCAATAACGCCTTAGCAGTTTCATCCAGTATCGCACGATTTATTTTATAAGGATGGTATAGTGCTCTCTGGTATTTAAAAGGATCTTTTTTAAAGTATATCCTGTACCTATACTGCCTGCTGATAGCTGCAAACCTGCAATTGAACTCCGGATCTTTTGCCAGGAACATCCTGTTCACACCAATTTCATAAGGCAGAATTGCATTCAGCTTGTAGACAAAATTAGCTGTCAGCACCCGGTTTGTGTCAAAATGATAGTAATTACATAAAGCATGTACACCCTCATCTGTCCTGCTGGCGCCATAGCTGGATATATCTCCTCTGAGCAATGTAGACAATGCCTTATTTATGGCCAGTTGCACCGTTGGAGTATCTCCCTGCAACTGAGAACCATGAAACGCCAGACCGTTATATCTTATTTCCAGTAAATACCTTGCCATTAGCATTATCAGCCTGCAATATTACAGATTAATAGTAAATAGTGCTATTGGGTTGTTTTGTTCTTCGTTAATCGCTTTTCTATCTGCCAGCCTACCAGTGCAAACGATGCCGCAAGTATGATAAAGAATATGCCTTTATTGGTCGTATTCCAGAAGAATTCAAAATACCGGCTGTACAGGTTGATGAGTATGAATATAATACCGAAATCACGGGTAATATCATCCCTGTATTTTATTCCACCCAAGAGAGCCGTTATAGATGCAATGGCTAAAACTATTGCATATCCTATCACCTGTACTTGTCTCACTTGTTCCCATTCTGAATAGTGTCCATAGTTGCCAAAAACAGATACACCCCACAGCCCGGTAAAGAAAATTAATAACCCTATAATGTATGTCAACCTTTGAGAGAACTTCACGGCCCTTATCTTGTTCTGCAAAAAACTCAGTCCGATAACCAGCAAACCGAATATGGTAAAACGCATAGGGTAGTTCATACCCAGGAACAGATTATCCGTATTTTGCTGCCACTCACTAAACGAACCATAAAATCCCATGAGTGATAATACTCCTGCAAGCCACAGGGCTCTTGATTTAAAGGGTACGGCCAGTAACCATATAACTATGGTTATGGCTGTAAGTAAGCCCGTATATTGCGGGCCAAAACCAATGTCCTTACAATAATACACCAGGGCTGAAACCACAACCAATCCACCCAGTACCATGTACACTTCAAATATCAATGAGTTAAAAGAGCGCTTCTTTTTAGCCAGGTAACCAAACCATAAGACCGCGATAACGCTACACGAAATTGCGATAACAATATTCCCTATATTAAAATATTGTTTGATCTTTTCCAGAAATTTATCATCTATAAAGATGGCTGCAAAGGCTAGCAGGGTGCAGGCAATTGCTATTACAAAGAAATATTGAGCCACTTGCATACCTGCTTTCTTTTCAGAGAAAGTGCTACGTAATTCATTGGCTTTATCTTCAGATAACAGGCTACTTCTTTCCCATTCCGAAAGAGCATTCTCAAGCAATTCTTTTTCTTTTTTGTCTAATTCCATAGCTGGTAATACAGGGTATATCAAATATTAAGCCATTAGTAAAAATACGCAAATGTCTCTTTAGATATTTGTAACTTTGTACAGCCACTAATTTGAGGTTGCAGAGGGTGAGAACCTGTTTTGCAACAAAACTGAAGTCCTTGTACAATGCAAGGACTTCAGTTTTTTAATGCATTGCTTCTGAAGAATTGACCGGTGGCTGATCTTTTTTCTGCTTTACCAACAGGACAAACGGGATACATACCAGGAACATAGCACCAATCATCAGGAAAACATCCATATAAGACAGAACTACCGCCTGTTTGGCCACGCTGAAATCCAGCATACGGTAACTGTTACTTAATGCTGCATCGGCAGACATACCTTTGGCCATAAAACTGTGTTGCATGCCATCCAGCCTTTGTTGTACCGATGGATCGCTGATAGACAGGTGACTGGCGATATCACTCTTATGCTGTACGTTTCTGCGTGTAATGTAGGTTGTAATGATCGCAATACCGAACGAACCTCCCAACTGGCGCATCATACCCGTAAATGCTGCTCCCTGGCCTATTTCTTTACCTTTCAGTGTAGAGAGTGCCATGGTGGTAATAGGTATGAACAGCATCCCCATACCAAATCCTCTCACTATCAAAGGCCAGAAAAATGCGTCTTCTCCTGTATCAGGTGTCAGTATTTTGTACCCCCAGAAACTGTATATAAAGAACAGCAACATACCACCTGCCACCAGGTATTGTTGTGGCACACCTTTTTGCAGCAGCCGGCCTATTATAGGCATCATAAAGGCTGTAGTCAATGCTGCCGGTATCATGAGCATACCGGATTGTTGTGCTGTCCAGCCCAGTGTAGACTGCGTGTACAATGGAATAATAAATGTAGACCCATACAAGCCGAACCCAAGGATGAATGAAAGTATTGTTCCTATTCTCAGGTTACCGTTCTTCAATACCCTTAGTTCCACTATCGGGTTACGATAAGTAAGTTCCCTCCAGATAAAAAAGAACATACCTAATGCAGCAACAATAGCCAGTATAGTTATATAGGGGTCATTGAACCAATCTTCTTCCTGACCACGCTCCAGTACATACTGCAACGACCCGATAGCAAGTGCAAGTAAGGCGATACCCCCCCAGTCAATATCTTTCCTCGATGTCTTTTCATCATATTTCGGACTCCTTACAAACTGCAATGTCAGGATCGTAGCGATAATACCTATCGGTAGGTTGATATAGAATATATATGGCCATGAGTAGTTATCTACTATAAAACCACCTAATGTTGGACCAAGGGTAGGGCCTATGATAACACCCAAACCATATATAGCCTGCGCCATACCTCTCTTTTCAGGAGGATAACTTTCTGTAATGATCGTTTGAGAAGTTACCAGCAATGCACCTCCACCAAGGCCTTGTATGAACCTGAATGCAACCAGCTCCCATATATTCGTAGCATTACCACATAAGAATGAAGCTACTGTGAATATGATAATAGATGCAGCGAAATAGTTGCGCCTGCCAAACTGCTGAGACAACCAACTGGTCATAGGTACTATTATCACATTGGCTATCGCATAAGCTGTAATTACCCAGCCTACTTCCGTAAGAGTGGCACCAAGATTGCCGCGCATTTCATTTAGCGCAACGTTCACGATCGTCGTGTCAACTATTTCAAGTAATGCGCAGAAAATGGCTGTTATGGTAATGATAATACGTCTTGAGCCATATTCTACCAGGTCCTCATGTTGAGTCATATCTTACTCCTTCTTATTAAAAAAATTAGTCTACTGTTACTTCTACCTGTACGTTCATTCCTGCACGCAGCATACTCAGCATTTTATCCTTCAGGTCTGTGAATTCTATTTTCACTGGTACCCTCTGTACTACTTTAATGAAATTGCCTGATGCATTGTCTGCAGGTAATAATGAGAAACGCGCACCTGTTGCCGGAGCGAATGAGCTGATAGTTCCTTTGAAATCATGGCCAGGATATGCATCTACATGCACATGAACTTCCTGTCCCTGTTTCATTTTCTCAAGCTGTGTCTCTTTAAAATTGGCAACTACCCACACTGCGTCTTCTGCTACTATGCTGAACAGGGTTTGTCCCGCCTGTACCAACTGGCCTTCATTCACAGGTACTTTAGAGATATTACCATCTTCAGAAGCTGTTATTACTGCATAAGACAGGTTCAGCTCTGCATTAGCTACATCAGCCTCACGTTGCTTTACATTAGCAAGTGCTACATTCACCTGCTGAGAAGTTGCATTGCTTTGAGAAGCGGCTGCACTGGTTTGTTTCTGTGCAGCTGATTTCTGTTCAACCAATACCTGTAACTGGTGTTCTGCAGTTTCTTTTTGTGCCTGTGCCTGCTCATATTGCTGTTGAGTAATAGAGTGGTCTTTTACCAGGTTCTCATACCTTTTAAAATCCTGTGTGGCACGCCACACATTCACCTTCGCGGTCTCTATCTGTGCGTCAATGGTTGAAACATTGGCCTGCGATGAAGCTACCTGTGCTTTGGACGCACCTGTAGTAGCTTCTGCCATAGCCAGGTTGCTTTTTGCAGACTCCAGCGCAGCCTGTGCCTGTGCCAGTTGTATCTGCAGGTCCCTGTCATCCAGTATAATAAGTGTATCTCCTTTCTTCACATCCTGGTTGTCAGATACTCTTACCTCTTTGATATAACCTGAAACGCGTGGTATCACCGGGCTGATATCAGCCTCCACCTGTGCATCATCCGTATCTTCATGATGCATGGAGTGTATGATCTTTTTTCCTCCGAAAATGACACCTGCAGCTAACACAACTGCCAGTATGATCATGAACTTCTTGTTGGTCTTCTTTTTACCTTCCTGTTGTGTGGTATTTACTTCAGACATGATTATTTATATTTCTCGTGGTTATTTATTTTGTTATGGTTGCCTGTTCTAATGTACCTGTCACTTGTTTCAGCTTGTTATAAGCTACAAATGCGTCAGCTTTGGCAAATGCATGGTTCAATTTTGCTTGTAATAAAGCTACATCTGCGTCCAATAGCTCAGTAGTAGTAGCCAGGCTGTTGTCATATTTATTCTTCACTATCTTGTAGTTCTCTGTAGCCTGCTCCTGTGCTTTTTTGTAAACATCTATTTTCTTGATTGATGACAAGTATTGCTGATAGCTCTGTGCTGATTCAAGCCTTGCAGCATCACTCAGTATATCCTGCGTTATCCTTGTCTGCTCAAGTCTGGATTTGGCCTGTGCTACTTTAGAACCTGTCTTCCATAATGAAGATGGACTATACTTTATCCCGATACCTCCGTTAATAATATTAGAAGCCGTCAATATTTTAGGAACATTCAATGCTATATATCCACCTGTCAGAGCCAGGGAAGGGTAGTACTCACCCTTTGCTGCCCTTACACCTGCAAGAGCAGCATTCTTCCTCATTTCCATAGCTTTCAGATCGGCCCTGTTATTGAGTGCCGCATTTTCCCAAAAGCTGAAATCGTTGTTGTCGGAATAATTAGTAAATCCTGTTATCTCCGGTTCCAGCTCAGTATACTCATCCAGCCCAAGCATCAGATTCATATTGATGTAGGTGATCTTCCAGTTATTCTCAGCATCCAGCTTGGCCAGTTCTATATTCGATTGTTGCAGCTGTGCTTTCAACAGGTCGTTCCTGGCTAGCAACCCGTTACGCTCCATATTCTCAAGATCCGCTACTCGTTGCTGTGATTGTCTCAGGTTCTCATTTACGATCTCCAGTGCTGCTTTAGCTTTGTACAGGTTGCAATATGCTGCAATGGTATTAGCTATTACTTCATCCTTATCATGTTCAGCATCAAGTTCTGCGGCTTTTTTCAGGTACTTGGCAGACTGTATGCCATTATTGATCCTGAACCCTGAAAATATAGGCAGTGATGCAGAAGCCATGCCATACATAGCTTCATTCACCGTAGGGAAAGAACTTCCGCTACTACCTCCGGATGATTCCCCGGAACCTTGCTGGCTGCTACTGCTGTTTAAAGGGATTTTAAGGTTGAAGTTAGGTTGAGTGACCCTCATATAAGCCCCTGATGCACTAACATCAGGCAGTCTTCTTTGTCTGGATTCACTTAAAGCTGCTCCGGCCTCAACAGTTTTGGCTTCAGCCAGTTTCAGTTGCTTGCTATGTTGCAAACTTAGGCTGATAGCCTCTTCAAGACTTATTTTTTTGGCTACCTGTGCTGATATATGCGTTATGCTGACAATCATCAGCAACAGTACGATCAGTCCTTTTCTTGTGTTAGTCTTCATTTGTCAATATTGCTTTGAATACTTTCTTTAAATGTGTACTGAGTTTCTTTCTTATATGTGTTGCAAATTCTTCGTCAGACATGTGCTGCAGGTTATTCGATTCTTTATAATAACCTGATGTTGTAAGCATTTGATTACAGGTGCCAAACAGGGTAGTCATCAGTAGCGGAATGTCTACTCCTTTCCTGAAAACGCCCTTCTTCTGGCCTTCGTAAATAATACTTGCAACAAGGTTTTTGTTGCGTTGTTTGGTTTCTTTTATCAGTTGAGATATCTCATTCTCGCGGGTACCTATCTGCTCTCTGACCATGATCTTATGAAAATTGGTCTGGCGCATTATACGATCAATATAACCGTCAATAAGCTTGTAAACTTTTGCTAATGAATCCAGTTTAGCATCATTCAGGATACCTTCTATCTGAATTTTTACATCATTCGCCCTGCGTATGAAAAGAGCTTCAAGCATCTTCTCTTTAGAACCGAAGTAGTAAGATATCATTGCGATATTTACCCCTGCTTCTTTGGCTATATCTCTTACCGAAGTACCATTAAAACCATTCTGTGCGAACAGCTCTTCTGCTACATCCAGTATATGGTGTTGTTTTTCAGTAAACTCCATAATATTCAGAATTACGTTGCAAAACTAAACACTTGTTTAAAATCAAACAAACGTTTAATTAACATTTTGTCGATAAGGGCATAAATTTTGACTATCAATAAGTAATTATAATAGGATAATTAACTGATCTTGCTCCAGTTATTGGTAGGCTTGGCTTGTTGTAGTAATACATTTACTATGCCCTGATTCTGTGGGTGCGTAAGCTTAGGATCAACACCTAATAACGCCTGTGCGGCTTTCCTTGTTTCTTCCAGAATAGCTGTGTCGGTCATCAGGTCGGCCAGCTTAAAACGGAAAGTACCGCTTTGCTTGGTACCATACAGGTCACCGGGGCCTCGCATAGCCAGGTCTTTTTCCGCTATGATAAATCCGTTGGCGGTAGAGGTCATGATATCCATCCGCTCCCTGCTTTCTTTTGACAGCTTATTGCCTGTAAGCAGGATACAATAGGATTGCTCAGCTCCGCGACCCACACGCCCCCTGAGCTGGTGCATCTGCGACAGGCCGAAACGTTCGGCGCTTTCTATAAGCATAACACTGGCATTTGGTACGTCTACACCTACTTCAATAACAGTAGTGGCTACCAATACCTGTGCGTCACCGGAGGCAAAGCGAGCCATATTTCTGTCTTTCAGTTCCTGCTCCTGTTTACCGTGCACCATGGCAATGCGGTACTTATTTTCCGGAAAAAATACTTTCACTTGTTCGTAACCTGCCATCAGGCTTTCGTAATCCATCTTTTCCGATTCTTCGATGAGCGGATAAACTATGTATGCCTGCCTGCCTTTATCTACTTCGCTGCGGATGAAATCCATTACATGTGCCCTACGCATCTCGTTACGATGAACAGTCTTTATCTCCTGCCTGCCGGGTGGCAGTTCGTCAATAACAGATACATCAAGGTCGCCATACAAGGTCATGGCCAGTGTACGGGGAATAGGTGTAGCCGTCATTACCAGTATATGCGGCGCCGTTTCGTTCTTACTCCACAGCCGGGCCCTTTGGCCTACGCCAAAACGATGCTGTTCGTCTATCACCGCCAATCCCAGGTTGCTGAACTGAACGGTATCTTCTATCAGGGCATGAGTACCTACAGCTATCTGTATCTCACCTTCAGCTAATCCTTTCAAAATAGCTTTTCGCTCTTTACCTTTTACGCTACCTGTAAGCAATGCCACTTTGATACCCATAGGTTCTACCAGCTTACAGATACTTTTATAATGTTGCTGAGATAGTATCTCTGTAGGTGCCATCATACATGCCTGGTGCCCGTTGTCCATAGCCAGCAGCATAGACATAACGGCAACAATCGTTTTACCGCTACCTACGTCTCCCTGCACCAGTCGGTTCATTTGTTTGCCAGTGGCTGTATCGTAACGAATCTCTTTCAGTACTCTTTTTTGTGCACCTGTAAGTTCAAATGGGAGGTACTCATTATAAAATGTATTGAAATAATGTCCTACGGTCTCAAACTTCCATCCGGGCTGTATTTGATGCTGCACCCGCAGTTGCCCCACCTTTAGTTGCGAAGCAAACAGCTCCTCCCACTTCAGGCGAAACCTAGCCATCAGCATATGCTCTTCCGTATCCGGATAGTGTATCCACTTGATAGCATGATATCTGTCGCAGAGTTTATATTGTCTTATAATGTCGGCAGGCAATATCTCCGGTACATCTCCCGGTGTTATTCTGCTCACCAGTTCTTTGGTGATCTTGGCTAATACCCGATTATTAACTCCTCGGCCTTTAAGCTTCTCCGTAAGCGGGTACACGGGTGTCATACCTGCCTTTGCTGTTTCTGCGTTCAGTGGGTCTATGTCCGGGTGGGCTATGTTCGGCGTACCATTAAAAAAAGACACTTTCCCGAATACAAGGTAGTGTTGATTCTCTTTCAGGGTCTTCTTCATCCATTGTGCCCCCTGGAACCATATCAGTTCTATCTGTCCTGTATCATCGTAAAATGTAGCAGTAAGTCTTCTTGCCCTGCCTGTCCCTTCTTCGTATATATTGATAAGGATACCTATCAATTGCACATATTCCCCTTCGGTACGTATCTGGTTTACTTTGTTGAGCTTGGTACGGTCATTATAACGAAAAGGGTAGTGGTGCAACAGATCACCGGCATATTGTATATCCAGTTCTTTGCGCAACATCTCGCCGCGTTGCGGGCCAACTCCTTTCTGGTATTCAATGGGGGTATCTAATATGGACTGATGGATACTGATAATAATGCCTTTATAATGATGTAAATATAAGAAAGCTGCTGCGCTTTATACATTCATCATTTAGCATTGTCTATCGCGGCAACTACTTTCAGGTTCGATGCTTTTGCGGCGCGCATTACAGCCATCACATTATCCCAGTCAGCCTTTTTATCGCCATTAATAACCACGGTAGGCTCAGCATCATTGGCTTTTGCTGCCATTCGTGCTATTACAGGTTCTAACGAATCTATCGGGGTTAATGTAGTGCCTACGTAAAAACGCTGTAACGAATCAACGGTAACTACAACGGTTTGTTTCGCTTTGGTATCGGTCGAGGCTTTGGGTGTAAGCACCTTAACCACATTGGGGTTAGCCAATGTAGATATGATCAGGAAGAAGAACAGCAATATGAACAGTATATCGTTCAGTGCCGATGTATGTACTTCCGTTTTGTCCCTTAATCCTTTCCTCAGGTTCATATACTCAGTTTAGCGTGTGGGTTCGTGAAGTATATCCAGGAATTCAACCGCGGCTGCTTCCATCTTATTTACTGTCTTGTTGATCTGTGCGTTCAGGTAGTTGTACGCCACATATGACAGCAGGCCAATGATAAGACCAACTGCTGATGTTACCATCTTAGTATAGATACCACCCGCTATATGTTCTATCGAAAATCCGTTGTGCTGTATATTAAAGAACAGGATGATCATACCGGCAATAGTACCCAGGAAACCAAACATCGGCGCGATTCCGGCAATTGTTGATAACATAGACAAGTTCTTCTCCAGGTTATATACCTGCAACTTCCCGGTGTTCTCCATAGACTTTTCTATATGGTCAACCGGTTTGCCAATACGGCTCAGACCTTTATCAATAATTCTTGCCATAGGGCCTTGTGTAGTTTTCGCCAGGTTTTTGGCAGCTACCAGGTTCCCGTCTGTTACATGTTCTTTTATGCGCGCCATGAAGGTAGGGTCAATATTACCTGCCTTGCGTATCACCCTCAAACGTTCAATGAACACATATACCATTAATACCGAACAAAGCAACAGGGGTATCATCAGGACACCTCCTTCACGTAGCAGGTATATCAATGATAATTCTTCAGCTCCGGCATTTTCCATACCGGCTATTACCTGGGTAGCTGTATCAACTTGCAATAAAATAAATGACAATATGGACATGAGTTAGTATTGAATGGAACAAATGTAATAATTCAGTTATTATGATACTTGTTAAAAAAAATACCGGGACATATGCCCCGGTACAATTATATATGGTCAGTATCTTTATTAACCGATAGATACTACCTCCAGGTCAAATATCAGATCCTTACCGGCCAGTGGGTGGTTGGCGTCTAATATTACAACCTCGTCTTTGATCTCTGTAATAACAACAGGGAAGTTGTTGCCCTGGTTGTCACTCATATTCAGCTGCATACCAACTTCAGGCGTCATTTCAGCAGGAAACTGGTCTTTAGGGTATTCTACCACCATATCTTCCCTGCGGGCACCATAAGCCTCATCTACAGGTATTTCTACTGTCTTTTTCTCACCGGTTGTCATATCTATCAGGGCGTCATCAAAACCCTTAATTACTTGTCCAACACCAACTGTAAATTCCAGTGGCTCACGGCCTTCAGAAGAGTCAAATGTTTCACCGGTTGTTAATTTTCCATGGTAATGCACTTTAACCTTGTCGCCGCTTTTGATCTGTTGCATGATAATTGTTTTAATTAAAAAAATGCGATTATTCTGCAAGGTACATTATAATCTGCGAATATCTGTTTCCATGCTTATCTTTAACCAAATTTTCGGGCTTATGAATGGTGGAAAGTTATTAATGATCGTAATGATGCCTGTGTTTTTCGTACTGAATACTTACGCACAGCGCAACGAGGGTCAGCAGCCTGTTATTACAGGTGCTGAACAAATGGATATGTATCTGCCTCAGCTGGAGGGCAAAAGGGTAGCACTGCTCATCAACCAGACCTCTGTAGTAGGGTCAGGCAAAACATTGTTACCGGACACTTTATTGAAAAGAGGTATCAATATTGTTAAAATTCTTGCACCGGAACATGGCTTCAGGGGAAAGGCAGAAGCAGGTGAAAAAGTAGACGATAGCAAAGACGAAAAAACAGGTCTGCCTATTATTTCTTTATATGGTAAAAATAAAAAACCAACACAGGAGCAATTACAGGATGTAGACATAGTAGTTTATGACATACAGGACGTAGGCGCTCGTTTCTATACGTATATATCAACCATGCAATATGCCATGGAAGCATGCGCAGCTTATGGCAAACAGTTTATGATACTGGATCGTCCTAACCCCAACGGTTTTTTTGTAGCAGGGCCGGTATTGGATAAATCACTTAAGTCATTTGTAGGTATGCAGCCCATACCTGTAGTATATGGCATGACACCCGGTGAATACGCAAAGATGCTGGTAGGCGAGAAATGGTTTGATGGCGCAGATAAACTGAAGCTTACAGTTATCTCTTGTAAGAACTACGACCATACTACCAGGTATAAACTCCCGGTAAATCCCTCTCCTAATCTGAGAAGCATGGCAGCCGTATATTGTTATCCCTCACTTTGCCTGTTCGAAGGTACAGATGTAAGTGTAGGCCGCGGCACCAAAACACCGTTCCAGCAATTCGGACATCCGGCATTCAAAGGCAAAGCCATGTATGGGTTTATGCCCAATATTGCAGACGAAGGGCCTGACCCTTTATACGCTGCCAAAACCTGTTATGGAATGATGATCGCTTTGACAGACGAAGATGCAGAGAAAGCCATTGCCGGTAAGTTCACTGTCTCTTTTTTGAAAAGGGCTTACGACTGGCATGATAACAAAGATAAATTCTTCAATAGCTTTTTTGAAAACCTGGCAGGAACAAAGGAGTTGAGAAAACAGATACAACAGGGTTGGTCGGTTGAAGACATTGAAAAGTCATGGGATAAGGACCTGGCTGCTTTTAAACAGATTAGAAAGAAGTACCTGTTATATAAGGATTTTTAACAGTTTTTAGTTCGCACACTACGCATACTTTATTGCATGCACATTTTATTTGTACCTCTATACGAATTTTTCAGGCGCAGGAAACCACTGTTCTGGGCGGTGTTCCTTGGCACTTTCGCTATATGGGCTATCCTCGCAAGCAGGATACAATTAAAGGAAGACATCACCTCCATGTTGCCCGATAGTAAAGCTATCCATGCCATGAACGATGTGATAAGCAATACACAGGCGGGTGAGCAGGTAATATTCCTTGCATCATTTACAGATAGCAACTACCACGACCAGGATAGCATGGTTAATGCTGTTAACGATTTTAATTCAGGGTTCAATAAACAGTTCAGTAATTATATTGACACAATAATACTGCAACCCGGCAGCGGCATGGAAGAAGTAATGACAGGATTGGTACAACAAAACCTCCCGTTGTTACTTACCGAAAAAGACTACCAAAAACTGGATAGCCTTACAAATGAAGAACAAATAGCACGTACACTGGCTGCAAACAAACGTATCCTGCTGTCTCCGGCCAGTGTTTTCTATAAAAAACTTGTAGCTGCAGACCCCATAGGCATGTCAGGTATTGTATGGAGCAAATTACGTTCGCTACAGTATGATGATAACTATGAGACTTACGAAGGTTACCTCTTTCATAAACAGAGTGGAAAGCTCACTTTCTTCATGAAGCCTGTTCATAAGGCTAACGAAACAGTTGAAAACGCTAAGTTCTTTGAAGAAGCCGACGGGTATATTGAGAATTGGGAGCAGGCACATCCCGGCATAAATATTTTGTATTTCGGTGGGCCTGCTGTAGCAGCAGGTAACGCCACACAGATGCGTTATGATACTATACTGACCTTGTCCGTAACTATTATCCTGTTGTTGGCACTTACCTTCTATTTTTTCCGACGCAAACGAACACCTCTGTTTTTGTTGATACCGGTTTTGTACGGCGGAGCAATGGGTTTAGGGGTGCTGTGCCTCGTCCAGGGATCTGTATCTGTTATTGCCTTGGGGGCAGGCGCCATTATTATGGGTATAGCTATTGATTTCTCCATACACTTCCTCTCACAAAACAGGAAGAATACAGATGTTAGGGAAACGGTAAAAGAACTGGCACAGCCGCTCACGCTGGGGAGTTTTACTACCATTGCCGCATTCCTTTCGCTGCGACTGGTCAATACACCCATACTGCAGGACCTTGGGTTGTTTGCCGCTGCCAGCCTGTTCGGAGCTGCGTTATGTACACTCATATTTCTGCCGCACCTGCCTATAGGCACTGGCTCAGAACAAGAAGTACCCAAACAGACAATATTTGATAAAGTGGCCGAATGGCGCCCGGAAAATAACAAGCTATTGTTGTTGTTCATTGTATTGTTCACGCCTGTGATGTTGTACTTCAGTACAGGTGTACAGTTCGATAGCAACCTGATGAACCTGAACTATCTTTCACCTAAACTACAGAAAGCTCAGGATGAAGTACGCGAAGCCAATGCTGTAGCACTGAGTTCCGTATTCCTTGTTGCGCAGGATGAGTCAGGCGAAAAAGCTCTTCAAAAACTGGAGCAGCTTCATGATAAGGTAAAAGGCGTACAAGATAAAGGATGGGTGAGGGGAGTGTCCGACCCTACATTATTATTATCATCACGCAAAGAACAACAACGCCGTATCGATCGCTGGAACAACTACTGGAATAACGAGAAGAAAGCAGCTGTATTACGGGCCGTAAACAAGGAAGCTGCCGGCGCCGGATTTGCAACAGGAGCTTTCAACCGTTTTGAGAACACACTAACCAGAGAGTATAGTTTATTTGACAGCGCAACAACCAAACAGCTCAAATCATTGTTCCCCGGTGGCTTTTCAGCAGACACAGTGCATCATTACGCTATTACTGCTCTAAAGGTTCCTGCTGAGTATCGTGAACAGGTATTTAATGAATTATCGGCACAGGACATCGTAACTGTTACTGACAGGCAACAGGGAGCTAACCAGCTTGTGGCTATATTGAACAATGACTTTACGGATATTGCTATATACTCCTCACTCATTGTATTCTTTGCGTTGCTACTGGGATATGGGCGTTTCGAGCTGGCCATCATTGCGTTCCTCCCTATGGCCATATCTTGGATATGGATATTAGGTATGATGTCTATCCTGGGACTTAAATTCAACATCGTCAATATCATCATATCATCGCTCATCTTTGGCCTGGGCGATGACTATACCATCTTCACAATGGATGGTCTTGTGGAACGGTATAAAACAGGAAAACTAAAGCTGGCTTCGGTACGGTCAGCGGTGTATGTATCTGCACTTACTGTGACAATAGGTTTAGGCGTATTGTTGCTGGCCAAACATCCTGCATTGCGTTCCATAGCATTTATATCTGTAACCGGACTTGTGTGTGTGTTATTCATCTCGCAAACGCTGCAGCCTTTCCTGTTCAACTGGCTGATACAGAACCGCGCCAACAAAAAGTACCTGCCCTTCACTCTTCGCAGTTTCTTCATTTCGTTATTCGCCTTTACCTATTTCTTTATCGGCTCCATGGCACTTACCATACTGGGGATACTCTTCACCAGGCTTTGGCCGTTTGGTAGGAATAAAGGCAAGTACTTGTTCCATTATTGTATCAGCAAGTATTCAAAGTCTATGCTGTACATTATGGGTAATGCCAAAAAGAAAATATACAACCCTGCTAACGAAGATTTTAAGAAACCGGCCATCATCATTGCCAATCATTCGTCGTTCCTAGATATCCTTATCATGATAATGCTGAACCCAAAACTGGTATTACTCACCAATAAATGGGTATGGCGGTCGCCGGTGTTTGGCGCTGTGGTACGTATGGCTGAATATTACCCTGTAGCCGAAGGTGCAGAAGACAGTATTAAACCGTTGCAGGACCTGGCGAACAGGGGCTATTCTATTGTTGTGTTCCCCGAAGGCACACGCAGTTTTGATGATACGATACACCGCTTTCACAAAGGGGCATTTTACCTGGCCGAACAATTGAAGCTGGACATAATTCCTGTTGTCTTACACGGTATGAACTACTGTATGCAAAAGGGAGACTGGTTGCTGAAAGATGGAACCATGTCAGTATATATCCATCCACGTGTAACACAGGGTGATACAACTTTTGGCAATTCTTACAGCGAACGGGCCAAATACATGGGTAGGTGGATGAGGAGCGAACTGGACAAGATCAAAGAAGAGAAAGAAACACCGACTTATTTTAAGGAACAATTGATAAGATGCTATACTTACAAAGGTCCGGTGCATGAGTGGTATTGCAGGGTAAAGACCAGAATTGAAGGTTACTATGAACAGTTCCACGAGTTGGTTCCACATGAAGGTAAGTTCTACGACCTTGGCTGCGGGTATGGTTTCCTCCCATATATGTTACATTGGGCGGAACCTAATCGCTCGTTCATAGGGATTGATTACGATGATGAAAAGATAGAGACAGCGCAAAACAACTTCCTGCGCGATGAATCCATGAACTTTGAACAAGGTGACCTGACACAGGTAGAACTGCAAGCTTGCGATGGTATCATTATCAACGATGTATTGCATTATCTACTACCCGAACAACAAGAAATATTACTGGAAAAATGCTACAAGGCACTTAACCCCGGCGGTCAGATCATTGTTCGTGATGGTGTATCAGAGCTAACCGAAAGAATTAAGGGAACAAAAATGACGGAGATGTTCTCTACCAGAGTGTTCAGCTTTAATAAAACGCAGAACCAGCTACACTTTATCAGCCGCAGTATGATAGAAGGGTTTGCAGCGCGACATAAGATGCAGACCGAAGTGCTGGACAAAGCTAAAATGACGGCTAACCTGATTTTCGTTCTGAAAAAAGTTTGATGAATTAATTGACAGATCTCGTATGGCGTTTATTCCTGTAGGTACTGATGACCCATAGTACCGTACTAAAAGCTGACAACACTATTATATGTGGTAGTACATTCATAAACCCGCCACTTCGTAGAGTAATATTATTTACCGCATCCAGCCCCCAGTATAAGGGTGATATCATAGCCGCCTTTTGCAGCAGGGGAGACAGTATGTCTACCGGCACCCATATGCCACCTAATGCTGATAGTATCACGACCGAAATAGCACCGAAAGGCATGGCCTGGTTGGCAGTCCTGAACACAACACCTATAAAGTATCCATAGGATGTCGCTGCCACTGCTATAGCCACAGCTACAGGTAATAACACCCAGGCATTCTGACCAAGATATAAAGCCGGTAAACCCAACAAAGGCAGCAGGAATATACCCACGCAAAACATGACTACAAATTGTAATGCGCATACAAGGGTATAGAATAATATTTTACCAAGCGCAACATAACGTCTTGCTCCGGGTATCAATTCTATACGCAGCGAACTTCCCTCTTCCCTTTCTCTTATCAGGTGACTGCAAATGGGTATTACAATAAAGAACATACCGAAAATGGCCCAGGCAGGAACATTGTGCTGCACAGAGTTCATATACTTACTATCTCCCGCCGCTTCACCCAGCATCTGCTCTTTTATACCTAACCCTTGCATCGTTTTGGTAAGGTCGGGACGTGCTTCTGCTGCTATAACTGTTGGCTCTGTATTATCAGGCGCTGAACCTGTTGTATCTGTAGCGGTAGCGGCACGCATCTTAGATAGTCTCTCCACCAACACACGGCTGCTGGAGAATGTGATCAGTTTGTCCAAAGCAAAATTTACGGACATCCTGAAAGTAGGTTTTGACACAGGGTCAAAATACATACGTATATACATACTATCCCGAGCTTCCCTCGAAGGCATCTTGCCCATGCCTGTTTGCTCCGATATACTATTGGCTACAAGGTTGGCGGCATTCACCATTTCAGCTGTCGCACCTTTCGGTATCACTATACCCACCTTAAAATCACCACTTTGTAATAAATGTTTCAATTGATCTTCACTAACAGGCTCACCGTCAATACTATCTGTCACCCTGAAACTGCCACTTTCTTTCAGCCCTTCAATTATAGAGCGTGCAATGCTGCCATTATCGTTGTCAGCTACCAGCAGGTCAAATTTCAATTCCTGGTAATCTTTGAACGGGGCATCTTGTACCATGGCCATTACTATTATCAGCACTGCCGGCATCAGGAATAGTAACATCAACCCGGCCACGTCGCGCCTTGCTAATGTCCACTCCTTGATAATAGTTGCCAGTATCTTCTTCATGTTTCTTCTGTTAGTCTCTTACTGAATGTCCGGTATGGTGTAAAAATACTTCTTCAAGATGTTTGCAGCCTTCTGTATTTCTGATAAGTTCTTGCGGCGTACCGCTTATGATAAACTTGCCCTCATCTACTATCACTACTTCGTCACATATCTTTTCCGCTTCGTCCAGCAGGTGAGAAGTGTAGAGTATGGTCTTGCCTAATTGTTTATAGTCTTTCAGGAAATTTAATATCATAGCACGTGACTGAACATCCACACCAGCGGTTGGCTCATCCAGTATCAGTATTTCAGGGTAGTGCAACAATGATGCTATGATATTGGCTCTCCGCTTCATACCTCCGCTATACCTGTTCACTCGTTTGTCAGCATGTTTCTCCAGCCCCAGTTTCTCCAGCAGGTCCTGGCTACGCTCCTTTATATACTTATCTTCTATACCATACAAACGACCGATATAAATAAAATTCTCCCATGCCGTAAGGTTCGGAAAGAGGGCTATCTGTTGAGGTACCACACCTATCTGCGACCGCACCGCATTAATGTGTTCTATACAATCAACACCAAATACCTTCGCACTACCACTATCCGGGCTTACTAAACCGCATATGATATTAATAGTGGTAGTTTTACCGGCACCGTTTGGCCCCAGCAAACCAACTATCTTTTTTTCTTCCACGCTCAGGCTCAGACCATCCAATGCGGGTGTCCATGCACCCGGGTATTGTTTCCTGAGGTCATTTATATCTATTGCTAACGACATAGTTTATGCTGGACTTTATCTATAACCAAGTCCGTAGCCTAATTGTTCAGGCAATACCGGTAACATATGCCTCGGCACAAGGAATGATGTCAACTCGGCCAGTTCTTTAAATATAACATGGGTATCGGCTGCCGCCTGCAGGTATTGTGCTCCTGTGCTGCCACCGGTACCTACGCGCTTGCCGATAGTACGCTGTACCATATGTATATGCCTGTGGCGCCACATCGACATTTTTTCATCTATCTCCAAAAGGCTGCTGATCAGTTCGAATGGCAGGTGCAACATCGGATAGTCCCTGTACAGCATAATGAATAAAGCACTCCTGTTAGCCTCCGCACTCAGCTTCCTGTCATCAGGGTAGGCAGCATCGTTCATAAATAGATTATCGAATGTCTCCAGGTTCTTCATTTCCTGCTCCAGCAGGCTGCTGCTGTACGATTCACGGTATTCTTGCCAGAAACTGCGCTCGGGCCATGCTTCATTATCTTTCAGGAAGGGCATACGCTCCAGCCAGCGATTAATAAGCACCAGAAGCGACTCTTCTGCTTCAGCGTTCTTTACTCGTTCTATATCCTTTTCATTCAGTTGAGATAAGTAGTAATTCTGCCCATGTCTCTGCTTGTACGATAGACCCAACGCTGCCTCTATGATCTTGAACTGTATACTCTGAAATCCTGATGCCGGGCGCAGCAGGTCCCTGAATTCCAGGAAGTCCAGTGGGGTCATGGTCTCCATTACCGTCATTTGCTGCACGGCCACATCCATGATAGCACATATGCGTTTAATGCGGTGTACTGAATTATATATGTCCGGGGAATTATTAGGTATGCTTGCCTGTTTGAATATATTCCTGACGATGTTCAATTCATGAATGATCTGTTTGAACCATAACTCATAGGTCTGGTGTATGATGATGAACATCAGCTCATCATCGGCTTTGATATTCTCTTTTTCACTCTCGGGTTGCTGTGCATTCAGTATTTTATCCAGTTGCAGGTACTCACTATAATATACGGGGTGGCGCTGTTTCTTATCCATGCGGTTAAATTAATAAACAAATGCCAAGGTTCTGATGACAAGTATGTATATTTAAATAAAAAATATACAAAAACATATAGGGGTAAGCTTTAAGGTAGCTGTTATTACTATGAACACAAAAAAAGAGAAAACTGATCTTATGAAAAAGTATGTAACAATTATTGCTGTCGGAATATTGGCTGTATGCACCACAAGTTGTCATAAAAGAGCGCTTAGGGGAGAAGGCCCTACCGTTTCAGAAACACGCTATGTGGGAGAATTCAGCAAAATAGAAGCCAACGGAAGCACGCATATCGAAGTAGTACACGATGATGTGTACAGTATAATAGTAACCGGTTATAGTAACCTGGTACCTGTATTCGAGACAAAACTTAAAGGTGACAGGCTTATCCTGCAATTCAAAGATTTTTACTGGAATGTTCGCAATGATAATATTACGGTAGAAGTACACACCCCCTACCTGGACAAGACCAGCATGAATGGCTCGGGAAACATCGCGGTAGGTTCCGGTTTTGAGCAGGACAATTTCAATGCAGACATCAATGGTTCAGGTGATATTTCAGTGAAAGGTAACAGCTATAAGTCATTGTATGCCAAAATAAATGGTTCAGGTGGTTTCAGTTCCGAATACAGCGAGGCAGACAGGGTAGAGGTGAACATCTCCGGCTCGGGTAGTGCATACGTAAAGGCCAACGACTACCTGAAAGTACGCATAAGTGGTTCTGGTGATGTGTATTACCGTGGCAATCCTTCTACATTAGATACTGACATCTCAGGCTCAGGAAAAGTACATAAAAGAAACTAGGGGCACCTTAGGGTTGATTCATATAAAAAAGGGCGCATCGTATTTACGGTGCGCTATTTTTTTACCCTGCCTGCTCTCATAAATACCGGGAAGGTTACTTCCTTTGGTCCGGCTCCCCAGGCATCCATTAACTTACTCGCTATCAGGTCCACAGGGTTCTTATTATTCTTTTTTATATAATGTTGCACCGACGACCAGGTATTCAGATAACCCAACATATGCTCGGCTGCCCATTCATATGTGATTTTAAACTTCTGAGCTTCTATCTTTTCAAAAGGAACCTCAATTGATGCATATTCATTATCCACATGTTTCCTTTCAGCATCCCAATATGGCCCTACTATATGAGTGTAAAAATCATCAACTATGTCATTTATGGTAGGGGAGACCCTGGGCAAATTATAACCCCATGCGGCAAAAACGGCTCCGTTCTTCGCAACTCTTTTCACTTGTTCAAAGAAGACAGCATGGTCAAACCAGTGCAGCGATTGAGCAACGGTCACCAGGTCAAAGTTGTTATCCGCAAAGGACGGCTGCTCTGCTCTTTCCTGCTGGTAAATGATATTGTCTTTCTTAGTCGAATTTTCTAATTGACTGATGCTTAAATCAGTAGCGCATACTGTTTGAAATATAGCTACAATCTTTACAGCTGCCTGTCCGTTGCCTGTGGCACAGTCCCAGGCGGTATCAAAGCTGTTACATTGTGCGTACAACCAGTCAAAAAGCTCCTGCGGATAACCCGGCCGGTAGTTGGCATATATATCCGATTGCTGGGAGAAATTATCCTTTGTATCTTTCATACTTTTGCAAAAATAACCGAACACGATATATATGCCTGATAAATATCTACCTGCCATTGCTGCAGACGAACTGAATGCTGTTCAGGATAGCGGGGATCTGTATGCTTATTACGACCTCCTTTGCCAACCTTTGCATACCGAGTTGTACAAACGCCAGGATTTCTCCTTTTTCGACGAGCTGACCGAGGGGCAACAAATGCTGATATGCTACGATTATATTCAGAATCATCTGCTGCAAGGTGGTTTTATACAGCTGATACAGAATGGTTATGTAAATATGCTGGTACCCATGCCTCAGTGGCTGGTCACCATCGGCGACGGAAAAATGGCACAGCTTATTGACGATGCGCTCAAAGCATATGTACAGAACAAGGACATACTCGACAAAGAAACAAGCGTGCAGGAATTCGCCAATTTATATGAACAATTGCCCGTTTTTGCGCCGTTAGACGAACTTTTTAAGCAATTACACCCCAAAACTGTCGAAAATATGCTCAATTATGCCACGCATCATATACATGAGTTTGCCAGGGTAATAGAGTAGTGCTACTCCGAAATATCCCCCTTATTCACCACAAAACCATAGTAGTGTTGATAGCTGCGTGCCCCAAGGTTTTTGACCCTCACTTCCCAGTTTGCCGGGTCCATAATGTCTTTATTCAGCTGGTCATTATCTATCCATATATCTACAGAGTCTACCCCAACCATGGGGTAAATAGGGTCGGGATTGCTGCCTATGTGCCCATCGCGAAATAACTCAGTAGTTGAATTAGCCTTCACAACTACTTCTTTATTACGATAGTTATATACAGAATCGTGGTAGAATCTTATATGTATCTCCTTATTAGTATTATTCTCCAACAGTCGGGTATAGCCGGTACCGGGGTCGCACGACGAGAACAGGAAAAGCAAGGGTAGTGCCAATATAGGTTTCATAAAGTTTCTTTAGGATATATAAAGGCAAATTCTATACCAGTTCCTTATATTAGCGTATCAAATCCCTGACAGATGCAACGATCCATTCTTTTAATCATGTCCATTATTTGTCTCAGTGCCTGTGGCGATGGCAGGAACTATTATTCATGCAGTTGTAAAAATAGCGCAACCGGTGAGGCCATTTCCGGCAACTACAGGGTATACGCCCAGGACAAGCTGGCCGAATCGGAATGCGCTAAGCTGCACGTACAGGCCGAAAGTGATGCCGGGCTGGGACCCAACGAGGCTGAGTGCACCTACAAGCCATAGGCCGTAAAACACTACATAGGTTACTAGATTTTCACATTTTCTCATTAGCTAATCAGCTAATAACTACGTACCTTTGCACCTCTTTTCAGCACCCTGTATGCTGATTTTGTACTTTTTACTTTTGAATTTTTAGTTATACAATGTTAAACGTTAATAATTTATCGCTCCGCTACGGCAAAAGGATCCTGTTCGAAGATGTGAATATCCGCTTCACCGAGGGCAATTGCTATGGTATTATCGGTGCCAATGGCGCGGGCAAATCTACTTTCCTTAAAATACTTTCCGGCGATATCGACCCCACAACGGGTAAAGTTGAGATATCCAAAGGACAGCGTATGAGTGTGCTGAAACAGGACCACTATGAGTTTGACGAGAACACCGTACTGGAAACCGTACTGATGGGCAATGAGCCGCTGTATAAGATCATGAAGGAGAAGGACGCCATCTACGCTAAAGAAGACTTTACCGAAGAGGACGGACTGAGGGTAGGCGAACTGGAGGGCACTTTTGCTGAAATGGACGGCTGGAACGCTGAAAGCGACGCCGCAACCCTGCTCAGCAACCTGGGTATCAAAGAAGACCTGCACTATAAGCAGATGAAGGAATTGGATGGTAATGAAAAGGTGAGGGTATTGCTGGCACAGGCTCTGTTTGGCAACCCGGACATCCTGCTGCTCGATGAGCCTACCAACGACCTGGACCTGGAGACCATCTCATGGCTGGAGAACTTCCTGGCCGATTATGATAAGATAGTACTGGTCGTATCGCACGACCGTCACTTCCTCGATGCGGTATGTACCCACGTGGCAGATATCGATTTTGGAAAAATTACCATATTTACCGGTAACTACACTTTCTGGTACGAGAGTAGCCAGTTGTTGCTCAAGCAGCGTACCGACGCCAACAAAAAGGCGGAAGATAAGATACGCGAGCTGCAGGAGTTCATTGCACGTTTCTCGGCCAACGCCTCTAAGTCTAAGCAGGCTACCAGCCGTAAAAAAGCGCTCGATAAGATCAAGATCGAGGACATGGTGGCCTCTAACCGTAAATACCCGGCCATCCTGTTCAACAACCAGGTGCGCGATGCCGGCGACCAGATACTGGAGGTGAACGGACTGGGCAAATCTGTGAACGGGGAAGTATATTTCAAGGATATTACGTTCGACCTTAAGCGTGGACAAAAGGTTGCTATAGTGTCGGATAACAGCTTGGCAACCACAGCTTTCTATAAAATACTTGCAGGAGAAGATCAGTCTTTCGATGGCAGTTATAAATGGGGTGTAACCATCACCAGTACCTACCTGCCTGCCGATAACAGCGAGTATTTTGAAGGTAAAGATATGAACCTGGTAGACTGGCTCAGGCAGTATTCTGAGGAAAAGGACGAGACCTTTATACGTGGTTTTCTGGGCAGGATGTTGTTCTCAGGTGAGGAAACTTTAAAAAGTTGCACCGTATTAAGTGGAGGTGAAAAGATGCGGTGTATGATCAGCCGCATGATGATGCTGAAAGGAAATGTGCTGATGCTGGACGAGCCCACCAACCACCTGGACCTGGAAAGTATCACGGCGCTCAACAATGGTATGAAAGATTTCAAGGGTACCATACTGTTCACCACACGCGACCATGAGCTGGCACAAACCGTTGCCGACAGGGTAATTGAAATTACACCTAATGGTATGATTGACAGGGAGATGGACTTTGATACTTACAGAAGCGATGCAAGGGTAAAAGCCCTGAAAGCCGAGCTATACGGACAGGCAGTAAGCTAATAGCATCTTTTTAATATAATTTTTATCTATAATGTACCTTTCGGGGTACATTTTTATTATATTTACACAAATGTGACAAATGAGCGATCTCCGCCACAGGAGGTCAGGCTGGAAAAGCGACGATAGGACATTCATATCTAAGTAGAGGAAAAAGAACGACCGGGGTAAAAGAGAGACACAACAAACCACCATAACCATATTATGCAAACGATAGATGAGCCGCAGGAGGATAGGTACATCTGTTGTTAGCAATACTGAGATTATCTATTACGAAACCGGAAAATGTGCCGTCTATGAAATTGCATCAAAACCGGCTGGACAGGTTTTCTGTCATAGCCAAGAAACTGGTCGATGAACATTCCGCTGAGTTATTCAGCGAAATGCGTTTATCCGACAGTCAGGACATTTACAACAACCATCTGCAGAACCTGGGCAATCAACTGGAAGAATATGCCCGCGATTTTATCAACAACTGCAAAGTTCAGAACGATCAGCTGAAGAAGGATATCTGGTATACGTGCAACAAATACCTCGACCTGTTTGCTACACGCAACCAGCCCGGCCAGCTAAGACATTACTAGTGCCCGCACGCATTGCTACAAATTACGTTTACCATACCGATTAAACTGAAACAAGGGGTAGAATACCATCTATCCCTTTATTCATGCACTTTTCAACTATTTAACATAATGTAAATTATAGAACAAATGCCACCGCACGGCAAACGGCCAGCAATACTATGATGCAATCGCATTTACCATAATGGTCATCTGGTAACAGTATATTGTTGGGATTTGCCGTAGTATGAGAACAAAAAAGGTTCTTAAAAAGAAGCTAAAGCCATTCAAGCCATATGACATTAATCGTCACATGGAGTTTGCTAAACTTCTGAAGAAACTTGATCAATGTAAAACTGAAGCATCAGTTTATAGTTCTTAGCTTCTGTTTCATTAATTATTCTTATGTTTTCAGAATCCATTCCATTTGTTCTGTCATTAATAATTTCTTGTAATCTTTCGTTGTCTTGCATTCTTAGCCTTGCTAAAATTTCGACCAATATAGGTTTCAAGTCTTCCATGTTATTTTATATTTAGGTCATATAAAATTAAGAAACCAGTCTTATTAGGTTTTTATTATAATCACATGTAAAGCTACTACACCATTAGGCAGCCGTCTGCCTTACCGCTCTATTTGTTGATCACGTTATTGTTGTACCACATTAATTGATTAACACTCCGATCTGGCCTTCGTAAAACATTATAGAACAAATCACGCCACAACGCCACATACTATGATGCAATCGCATTTACCATAATGGTCATCTGGTAACAGTATATTGTTGGGATTTGCCGTAGTATGAGAACAAGTTCTTAAAGAAGCAAACCATTCAAGCCATATGACATTAATCGTCACATGGAGTTTGCTAAACTTCTGAAGAAACTTGATCAATGTAAAACTGAAGCATCAGTTTATAGTTCTTAGCTTCTGTTTCATTAATTATTCTTATGTTTTCAGAATCCATTCCATTTGTTCTGTCATTAATAATTTCTTGTAATCTTTCGTTGTCTTGCATTCTTAGCCTTGCTAAAATTTCGACCAATATAGGTTTCAAGTCTTCCATGTTATTTTATATTTGTCTTAAAATTGACAACAATGTCTTAGGTTTTATGCAATCACATCATTAAGCTGCCCCAGCTATGCCATTAGGCAGCCGTCTGCCTTGCCTACGCTCTATTTGTTCGATAACAACGTTATTGTTAAGTACTACGTGGCTTAATTGAAAATGTAAGCCACTCCGATACTCGGAGCCTTCGGTAACATAACGTGCAATTATAGAACAAATGCCACCGCACGGCAAACGGCCAGCAATACTATGATGCAATCGCATTTACCATAATGGTCATCTGGTAACAGTATATTGTTGGGATTTGCCGTAGTATGAGAACAAAAAAGGTTCTTAAAAAGAAGCTAAAGCCATTCAAGCCATATGACATTAATCGTCACATGGAGTTTGCTAAACTTCTGAAGAAACTTGATCAATGTAAAACTGAAGCATCAGTTTATAGTTCTTAGCTTCTGTTTCATTAATTATTCTTATGTTTTCAGAATCCATTCCATTTGTTCTGTCATTAATAATTTCTTGTAATCTTTCGTTGTCTTGCATTCTTAGCCTTGCTAAAATTTCGACCAATATAGGTTTCAAGTCTTCCATGTTATTTTATATTTAGGTCATATAAAATTAAGAAAACCCCAATAGTCTTATTGGGGTTTTTGTTAACATGAAAGTCACATCATTAAGCTGCCCCAGCTATGCCATTAGGCAGCCGTCTGCCTTGCCTACGCTCTATTTGTTCGATAACAACGTTATTGTTAAGTACTACGTGGCTTAATTGAAAATGTAAGCCACTCCGATACTCGGAGCCTTCGGTAACATAACGTGCAATTATAGAACAAATATGCTCACGCACGAATAAGTATGAAACCTTCTATCGGGATATACAAGGCAACAATTAAGTCTAATGTAGACGAGGTAGTCGATAAGGTAAATCGGCTCAATCTTCTTTTGGACGAGGTTCGTACCCTTCAGAATGAGATAAGTAATCATGAAATCCATTATCAGATAATCCCTGATAAATCGTGTTCCGAATTACCATATCTCCAGATGAAAAAGAAATTAACTTCCTCAAGTTGTTAAGCTCTCCATCATATCTTATATATATGATGTCATCAAACAAGTCATCATATTTAGACCTTATAAACGAAACAATTTCACTTGAAAGCATATTTATATGCAACCTTTCAATTTCTTTTTTAATTTTTGGCAATTCAATGTCATTGTAGCTTACTGAAAATATCAACATATTACATTTAGTTTGTGGTGAACCAAATGTAGCAATTAAGCCCTAAATAAGGGCTTTTTGTTTACCACCCCAATAATATATTGTGGAAAAATATTTAGCTACTTAACATAATAATTAGCAGGCTTGCCCTATATTTGTTCCATAATCATCATATATTAAGTACTACGTTAGGTAGATAAAAACTTACCTAACTACGATACATTAACATATGATACAATTATAGAACAAATGCCACCGCACGGGGGATATTGAGCTGGCAGCAGTATGTAGAGATTGGATTGAACTATATAACCTCGATAGCGGAATTAATAATGTTATACAGGTCTTGGTGGTGAACTTTTTTTAGCGCAGATATTTTCTTAATTATTATAGATTTTTCAGCCAAAAAGAGCTTGTGGCATCTTACTTCACAAAATTCATTATGTAGCGGAGTTGTTAATTTCTTTTTGTTTATTGGATATGAGAAATCATCATTCAATAATGTAGTTGTAATAGCAGCAAGAATGACATCTGTCGATTTATTAACTCTACTATTGGATACAACAATAGCTGGTCTTGGCTTTGAGCCTTCATGGTCTGTAAACGGAAAGTTTACTATTACTATATCGCCTTGTAGGTATTTAGCCATGCGGTATAATTGTCATTATAAGTATTGTTCCCATCCCGCATTATCTTCGTCCTTCCAGACGCTATGCAATGAACGCTCTGAGATAATCATACCTGCATTTACTGTTCTATGGTCAGGCAAGCACTCTATATCGCTAATTTCATTTGTGTACTCGAATCTTATGGTATCCATTAATCCCATAAGTATAGCAGCACCCCAACCTTGTGGTGTATAGTTGTTATTATTTGTCTTTAGTGCTATTGTTTCCATTATGAGTTTGTTTTTTGAATTCAGTTAGTTCAACAATTTTGTCATTTAAAAATTTGACTATTTTTTTAGTCGTTTCTAAATCCATGTATATACCAAATTCATATTCCTTTAATATCCCATCCTTACTATCGTCACTATCCTTTATTTTTGATATAGACTTTGTCTTTTCGTCTATCTTGAAATCTGTTGACTTAGGTATGGGGAAACGCTCTGAATAAAAACTCAAATTAATAAATCCTTTAGGCGTTACTCCGCCATACGCTCCGTCTACATGTAGTGCCCTATAATTAGGAGATATCTTATTGTGGTATGTCAGTACTTTAGGTACTTGTATGTTTTTTGATGCTTTGCGTGGCATAACAAAGTATAGCTATACTAATTTAAGTGCTTTTGGTTTGGTCGCTTATTGTAGCGTATGTACATACAAAAGTACACTACTCTGTGTTAAAAGCAAGCAAAACTATAATAGATTACATCTATATGACCAAATTTTGGATACTTTTTGGTGCCTTATTAACAAAAAAACATCATACTTAACATAATATCAGGAATTCTATTGAAGGTTCAGCCATTCCATTAGTCAGGCTCTGCTATTCGTTCTATAATCATGTTATAGTTAAGTACTCCGTAGGTAAAGGAAAAATTTACCTACTTCGATACTCATGCCTTCGGTAACATAACATATAATTATAGAACAAATGCCACCGCACGGGTTTGGATGGGGCTAAGCCTTAATTAATCTTTAGGTGGTTAATGGACAACATGATAACACAAAACATAGGTAATTATTTAACCGCCACGGCGGATTAACGGAGTTTAAACTAATCAGTATGCAATATCTGCGTAAACTACTATATCTATTAGGTATTAGGAAAGGCTATCTTTCTAAAGAAGCTATTCGCCAGGAGCATCATCGAATATCTGTCCTAATATCGAACCTCCTTTAGATTGAGCTATATTACGCTCAATTTCCTCGAAATTACTTTGAACCTTTGCACCAAACTCTGTTTCAATTAATGTCATATAACTTGACATTATATGCGGTACAAATGCAGTACTCCTATCGTTAATTCCAGCAACTATACTTGTTAATTCAGATAATTGAGATTTTATATTATTAATCTCATAACTTAATTCTGTTATTTTATTTAATAACTCTTGATTTACCTGATTTTGTAGCTCTTGAACATTCATAATATATAGGTTTTACATAAATGTACTACCCACCCGCCATTTCTCATAGGGTGATTTCACCCTATTTGTTCATTCAAACAAAAGAAAAGGGCTGCTTTCGCAACCCCTTAATTTCACAGTTTTTAATAAAAATTAGACAGCTTTTGTGCCAATCAGTTTAGGCTTCAATGCCTCTACCCTTGGCAGCATCAATTTGTCTTTTTTGAATTTGTTGTACAGGTACGGATACAAAAGTGTCTTTTTGTATATCTTTTTCAGCCATACCTTAAAGTATTCCAGTTCTGAATACTGGTAACACTTGCTCTGTACAGTACCTCTTTTGTCATTAAACTCGTGGTAGTAATATGATACTGTTTTTGCCCATGGCTTATCTTCTCTGTGTTTTGCCCAATGCATTCCTATCGATCCATCTGCTAAATCATACTGGCATATAGAGCCAACCTCCTTTTCAATGAAAAGCATGATTTCGCTTGCCTGGTCAAAAATACACCATCTGTTATCAGGACAGCTCTTAGCAGGGTCGCTGAGTATCCTGCTTTGGTATACCGGCAGCAGTACAGGCGTGGTAGCGACTTTTAGCGCATGTTCCATCCTGTTAAATGCTTTTATGAAAGCCTCTTTGAATTTAGCAGCCTTTGCACCAGTATACCCCATGGCCAAGAAAGAGAAGCCATCACGGGTAATAAAGTAATACCTGTAAGTATTACCTCGTAGCTTATAATTAGCCTCCTCAAAATTGAGGAGCTTAAATTCTTCGCTACAATCAAGATTTTCAATGTCTCTCAGGACATTGTCATGTCTTTTGCCGAACGTGTCGGCAACAACCATTGAGGTTGTTGAGATTTTCTCACCGTACAATCGTACCAGTTCTGTCATGTCTTTAAATTTTAGACGTTAAATAATACATGACAAAGCCCTGTAGGCACAGGATTACCGTAAAAAGATTGAGGAAATTTGCATAGTTAACCAAGATGGATTAACTTTGTGCTTGGAAAAAATTTTCAATCTTTGTACAATAGCTCCACCGCCCGTGGGGCTATTGTCATTTAAGCAAATGTAATAATTTAATGAAAATAAATCGATTTTAGGAGCGTTTTATTTTTACCCAATGTTTTACACATTGTGAATATTATAGGTCAGCCAAAAGGCTAAAAAGCGCCATTACGCAAGTCCTGTACACATGTACAGCTCCTACTTAACATAATAATTCAATTATTTTCCAAAAAAGACCGTCGTCAGGTAGTCTACAAAATACGTACAGCCGACACGTTAATGTCGGCTGTCGGTGAACCAGCCCGTAGGTCAGTCCATTGTAAATATAGTAAATAACGTTTACATCACTCTATTGAAGGTTCAGCCATGCCATTAGTCAGGCTCTGCTATTCGTTCTATAATCATGTTATAGTTAAGTACTCCGTAGGTAAAGGAAAAATTTACCTACTTCGATACTCATGCCTTCGGTAACATAACATATAATTATAGAGCAATAATATTCAGAATATATTCACACATGCCAATAGGTATTGTATAAATAATAGACAGCAAACCCCAATACACCAAAAACCGCCAACCAGATCACCAGGTACATCCTGAAAGTGATCCCTACCTTTTTGCCGGCAGCTCTATCCTTTTGCTCCTTACGGTCATAATACCGGGTAATGAAATATAGCAGGCAATTAAACGGCCAAATATTGTGCATAGTACAGGTTTAATGTTATAAATATATGCAATTGATCATTACTCACCCCCCACTGGTCTAAGGGTCTCCCTTAGACCCGGGATAACACCAGCGTCCCGCTATCCTGGTACAAATGAGTTTACCCGAAAAATCAAATCCTGTTAATCATATAATCATGAAAATCCTGGTTCAGACAAGATACATTACCTTAGTACCCGATGATACCCGAAACACTTCAGGACAAAGGCTATTATATAGCCGGCAATATCTACTCTGCTGCTGAGCTGGATGAAATAACAACCATATTAACCACACAGCCCGTCAATCATGTTTTCGCTATCAGGAACCTGCTACCGCAACACCCCGGTCTGCTCCCTGTACTTACGAATGACAAACTGCGCGATCTGCTCAATACAATTACCCCATCAGGCAATGCAGCCGTTATACGTTCCTTGTATTTCGACAAACCGCCACGATCCAACTGGTTTGTGGCCTGGCACCAGGATATAACTATCAACCTGCAGCAAAAGCAGGACATTCCCGGCTTTATCAATTGGGGCCATAAAGACGGCTATTACTCCGTTCAACCAACACAAGACATATTAGATAGTATAATCACCCTCCGCATCCACCTGGACGATACAACTGCTGAGAACGGAGCCTTAAAGGTCATACCCGGCTCTCACAGCAACGGCATCGTCCGTACCGACTCCCCCGGCCTTTTTGATGCTGATACAGACATATGCGAAGTACCTGCCGGCAGCATTATGCTCATGAAACCACTACTCTTTCACTCCTCCTCAAGAGCCAACAATCGTAAGAACAGGCGCGTGATACACCTCGAGGTATTACCCGGCATTGATCAACTAAGCACACTCCCCTGGTCAGAGCACACACAGCTGTTCTAAAACCATACCCTTTACAGGGTTATTAATATAGTAATTCTCAAGCCTGGCAGCGCAGTAGTAATGTCGTAACATCACTGCAACCTCCGAAACCATTGGAGCTTATGGTTTCGGCCTCTTTTTTTTTGGTTCGTTTCTTTTGGAGGGGCAAAAGAAATGAACGAAAAGCTGAATAAGGCTGTAAAGTTGAGATACCATATATAAGATCAATTCTGATTCATTATTTTTTTGAATAAATTAAATAATAACGTACATTTGCTATAATAAATGCGAATGTATTTACAGAAATCCCGCCGAGGCGGGACTATAATAAAACACCTGGCCATGCCCAAGCACCACCACCTCATACCAAAGATCATCAGTCCCGCCCATGCGGGACTTTTTTATGCATTGTTAAGTACAACGAGTTCTTCCATTTACTTAACAAAACTTAACAATTCGCAGCCCAACACGCTAAATATCAATCAATTAAAGCATTTCTCTACCGGCACTCAGTTAACACCAAAACCTACTTTACTTAACAAAATCAATATAAATCCCCTAAAAAGGATCAGGGCACATATGACCGGCAGAACAGTAGCACCACACCATATCGGAGCGTCAACCGCGGCATCAGCCGTAATATGCACGCGGACTCTTTTTCTTTGGTTCGTTTCTTTTGGAGGGGCAAAAGAAATGAACATAAGCCTGATGGAGAATCTACAGTCAATATTTAGAACGCAAGTTGAGTTAAGCGACTCTATCATTCATAAAATTTCATGCACCACTTGTTATACAGAACAACATTATCAAAATAAAACTTGCGCAGTTAAATGGTTGCACATATATTTGCAGTCAAATAACTGCACAATGGAATTACGTAGAGATGTTTTTCAGGCCATCGCCGACCCCACACGCCGCGCCATCATCACGCTGGTAGCACTACAGGCCATGACACCAGGTGCCATAGCCGCCAATTTCAACTCGTCGCGCCAAACCATATCCAAGCATATACAGATACTCACCGAGTGCGAGCTATTGAAACAGGAGCAAAACGGCAGGGAGATACACTACACGCTTAACCCCGTTAAAATGAAAGAAATAGCAGACTTTGTCGAGCCCTTCCGCAAGTTCTGGGACGACAGGTTCAACAAACTGGAAGACATTATGAAGAATTACAAACCAAAAGAAACTGAATAATTATGGAACGTAAAACACAGGTACACGCCGAAGAAGACAGGCAGGAACTCACCATTACCCGCGAGTTCGACCTGCCCGCAGAGTTGGTATTCAAAGCCTATACAGACCCCGATATACTGGAACAGTGGATGGGCTGTAAGATCATCAAACAGGAAAGCAGGAAGCACGGGGCCTACGAGTTTCAGACCTACGACCCCAAGGGCAACCTGGTCTTCACGGCCAATGGCGTCTTCCACGAGTTGGTGCCCGGCAAAAAGATAACCCGCACTTTCGAGATGGACAATGTCCCCTTCGATGCCCAGCTCGAGTTCCTCAACTTTGAACCACTGAGCGATACCACCAGCAAGCTCACTATAAAGGTAGTATACAAGTCCCCCGCCATCAGGGACCAGGTGCTGGCACTACCCTTTGCCTTCGGTATCAATATGGCGCACAACCGTCTTCAGCAAATTGTTGGTCAACTTAAATAGAAAAACTATGAACAAGAGAAACAGGATCATCTACTGGATAGCGACCCTCTGGCTTTCGCTGGGCATGCTGTCAACAGGCATCGTACAGTTAATGCAGGTAAAAGAGCAAACACAGTTTGTACTGGATATGGGTTTCCCGGCCTATTTCGTTACCCTGCTGGGTTTCACCAAAATATTGGGCGTAATAGCCATACTCATACCCCGCTATCCACTGGTAAAAGAATGGGCCTATGCGGGCTTTTTCTTTACTATGTCAGGTGCCGTATATTCGCATATAGCTACAGGCCACCCGGCAAAAGACATGTTCGGCCCCATATTACTATTGGTGCTTATAACCACCTCTTGGTATTTCAGGCCCGGCAGCAGGAAACTGGTACTGACTAAAGCATAAATGAGATGTATATGAATGGTACAAACCCCAAAACAGATTTCTTCTTCGACAAGCCATCACAATGGCAGAAGGAATACGAGCAGTTAAGAAAGATTGCCCTCAGTTGCGGACTGGTGGAAGAGCTGAAATGGGGTTGCCCTTGCTACACTTATGATGGAGCGAACATTGTACTCATTCACGGCTTTAAGGAGTATTGTGCCTTCCTCCTGTTCAAAGGCGTGCTCCTTGCCGACCCGAAAGGCATCCTCATTCAGCAGACCGAAAATGTACAGGCGGGGCGCCATATTCGCTTTACCAATGTAAAAGAGATAGTAAAGCTGGCCCCTACCCTCAAGGCATATATTTACGAAGCCACTGAGGTAGAAAAAGCCGGGCTGAAGGTGCCTATGAAGAAAACGAAAGACTACCCTGTCCCTGAAGAGTTTCAGGCAAGGCTGGATAAAGACAAAGCCCTCAAGGCCGCCTTCGAAGCACTGACACCCGGCAGGCAGAGAGCCTACCTGTTCCACTTTGCACAGGCCAAACAAGCTAAAACCCGCGAGTCGAGAATAGATAAATACACCCCGGATATAATGAAAGGAAAAGGATTAAATGATTAGTAGTATTTTTTTAAAAAAAATAATAAAAGTGAAACATCTCCTATATATCGCATTATTACTATGTTGCCATACTGTTACAGCTCAGGACATCAGTAGAGCCTTTGTTTATGAACATAGTTCAAAAAACCAGAACGATACGATGCCTGTAAAACTAGTTGAATTCAATGCCCACAATCAACCCATATTAGAAATAGAATATTGCACAAAAGCTGTAGACATTGATCAGTTTGTTCCTGATACAACTTGTCTTGAACACAAGAGACAATACTATTATCAAGACACATTGTTGAAAATGACTGTTGATTATCAGTTAAAACATAACTCAGGAGGCATGATGGACACCATTGTTACACATTTCGACTATGACCATATGGGCTTGTTACACAAAAAATGGAATTCAAGGGCTACACAGACCTTTTACTACAACAAAAACAAACAAATATCAAGTGATTCTATTTATGGTGGGGAGTGGGATAATAGTATGTTTGAAGCTAAAATATCAATTGCATCCTATACCTATTTTAATAACGGGTACACAATACAACGTAAATTCAACGATGACACTTCATCGCGTATCGACAGCATTTTTCATGTTGATAATCAGTGGGTTAAGCACGTTGAGGTTTGTAGTACATATTGCAGTGATATATGCGCACATGGAATGGTAGTAATAACAAGCTGCTACGAAACAAAAAGCAACTATTTATCTGACGGCAGGCTTTCATCTATAGTCTATCACTATCCTAAAGAGGACGACTACTTTGATGAGTATTTTAAAAAAGAGGAATATGTATACGATAAATAACGTTATGATTTTACACAATACAAATTTGCGACATGAGTACTAAAAAACAACTACCATCATCACAGCAAAAAGAGCTGCTGGATATACTGCAGTACCGTTTCGAAAAGAACATGGGCCGTCATAAAGGCATTAAGTGGGCAGATATTCAGGCAAGGCTGGAAAAAAGCAAAGGCAAGCTATGGTCGCTGAACGAAATGGAGATGACCGGTGGCGAACCCGACATGGTAGGCATAGATAAAAAAACAGGTGAATATATATTCTATGATTGTGCTGCCGAAAGCCCCAAAGGCCGCCGCAGCCTCTGTTATGACCATGCCGCATGGGAGTCGCGCAAAGAGCACAAACCACAGAACAGCGCTGTGGCCTTAGCTGCAGAAATGGGTATTGATTTGTTGACAGAAGAGCAATATCGAGAACTGCAAAAGCTGGGTAAGTTCGACCTGAAAACATCAAGCTGGGTCATTACCCCGGATGATATCAGGCAGTTAGGCGGAGCCATTTTCTGCGACCGTCGTTACAATACGGTATTTACTTACCACAACGGCGCTGAGTCATATTATGCAGCAAGAGGTTTTCGTGGTTCATTAAAGGTATAATATGTATCAGCTTGCCCAACTCAACGCCTGTGTAAATACCAGTTTAGCCTCGGTAGTGTTACCGTTGGCATCGGGTGTTTTATCTTCCGTTATCGAAACGCCGCCCACCAGTTGCCATCCCTGTTCTACTAATCTGCTCACCTCACTACTGAAAGCCAGCAGATCGGTTTGTTTCACAACTTTATTCGTTTCCATATATGTATATGTATTATCCTCAACACAAAAATAAGCCAACACCACCCTACCAAACAACGGGAAAATCACCCAATTTTTTGAAAAGCAATAGCGTACTTCAACATCGTATATTTACATACATGAAACACCTGCTCGCCTCTTTTTGTCTGATTGTCATTTGCTCATCGCAGGCTCATTGCCAGGAAAATGCCGAGTTTGTGGCCGATTTTATCAGGAAAAACCCGGAACGCTCTTCTATATACTATGTACAGAACGGCAAAGTACTGGCAGATATCAACTCCGGCAGAAGATCACCGCTGGCAAGCACTGTAAAAATAATTGTGGCTATAGAATACGCTACGCAGGTGGCGGAAGGAAAGATATTTCCCGCAAAGCTGGTGGATACTGCAGAACTGAATAAATATTACCTGCCGGGCACTGACGGCGGCGCGCAGGAGCAATGGCTGTTCCTTATGGACAAAAAACGCCAATTCAAAAATGGCAAAGTTACACTCGAGGAAGTGGCTAAGGGAATGATCAACTTCAGTTCAAATGCCAACACAGAATATCTGCTTGATCTGCTGGGGTTGGATAATGTAAATGCACAGTTACAAAAACTGGGTTTTAAAGAACACGACAGCATATATTATTTTACAGCAGCGCTCGGTGTAATAAACGGCAGGTCACAATTCCAGTTGGAGCAGATGAATATGAAAGAATACCGCGATATGGCGGCCAGGGAACATCAGAAGCTTAAAAATGACAAGGAATATAAAAGCACCATCACCATGCTGCCCATGTTTGCACAAAAGGTCTGGAGCGACCGCTTGCCGGGATCTACCCCTTATGAATACGCCATGCTGATGCAGAAGCTCAACAGCCGCTCCTATTTTGACAAAAAAGTGCAGGAAAATCTCAACAAAATAATGGAGGCCGTAATGCAGGTACCACCCAACACCCTGTGGTTGAAACATGCCGGCATGAAGGGAGGTTCCACTGCATGGGTACTCACCAAGGCACTCTATGCCACCACAACACAGGAAGAGACCACGGAACTGGCTTATTTTTTCAATAACCTGAGCATGGTAGAGAACCAGAAATTACAGCAGAGCCTGAATAAGTTTGAAATAACACTCATCCGCAACACCAACGATTCACGGAGCGAGATAGTAAAATTGCTGCAAACCAAATAATAATGTCACTAATAGTACAACGGATGAAAAATAAATTTCCCCTGAGAGGTATATTCAAGTGTAGGAGCAGGCACCTTAATGGTCAGGCAGTCCAGTACTGTGTTGAGGAAAGCATAGCGGGTATTGATGTTGGCCAGGTTTACGTCAAGGCTAAGAAAGTATTGTCTGTACCTGTGTATATCACTCTTGTCATAATATTTACCGTTTGCGTCCTTCCATGTATTAAAATATGCGCCATACATATCGTCGGCACCATATCCTACTGCAACATTCAGCCATTTGGGCCACGGTTTGTAAAAACTATGTATGCCTACAGATAGCCAGTAACTCTGGGCATTATAGTCTTTCAGCATACGCTCTGCTATATTTTCGCCATACACCTGTTTGGACCGATCCTCCAGTAATGCCGGTGTATATTTCCTTATCCTGCTGCTGAATTTGTATTGTATCCGCTGTTCTTCCCATAACAGTTCCTGCCCTGCAAACAACAAGGTGCCGAAAACATTAGCTGCCATATCCCAGTCGCTGAAGCCCCACTCTGCCGAATACGCATCCATCATTTCAATAGTACTAAGTACAGCAAAACTTTCCAGGCTACCCAGCATGACACTTGTTCTCCTGCTCAAACCACTCCATTGATAGGTAGCAGCCATCGGTCCGGCCATGCTGTAGGCACTATAAGCATGACCAAACTTATCTACCTGTAGCCATTCACCCAGGTCGTTTTTAACATGAAAGCTGCTTTTCGCATATTGCTTATACCATACCTGGTTCAGGGCGACCAATGTTCCTCCTATAGTTATAGCATGCGCCCCTGCCACAGTAATAAGGCGTTTATTATCAATATGAGTAGAATCCTCTGTTTGTGCACCAGCTATTGGTGGTCCTGCTATTAATAACAGTATCGAAAATAGAATAGCAGACAAGGCAGGCTTTATCATTGTATCAGGTGCTAATGTTTGGCTCTGAATGTATCGTTTACACAATAAATATACTTAAGTGTTATTAAATAAACATATTGCTATTTGGGTACCAGGCTTTTCCTCATACCTCAAAACTTTCTCTTACGGCTAATGTATTTACCTTTGCACCCAAACAATAAAATAATACCCGATGAAAGACTTCAGCAATGCTATTATAGAATGTGTGCCTAATATTAGTGAAGGTCGCAATGCAGATATTATCAAACTGGTAGCCGACGAGGCTGCTGGTGTAGAAGGCGTTACCCTGCTGGACGTCGACCCCGGCAAGGCTACCAACCGTACCGTGATAACATTTGTAGGTGCTCCAGAACCGGTAATAGAAGCTGCATACAGGCTTATAAAAAAAGCGGCTGAACTGATTGATATGCGCAACCATACAGGCGAACACCCTCGCATGGGTGCTACTGATGTTTGTCCACTGATTCCGGTTTCAGGCATTACGCTGGAAGAAACGGCTGAATTTGCTAAAAAACTGGGAAAGCGCGTAGGTGATGAGCTGGGTATCCCTGTTTATTTATACGAAAAAGCAGCAAGTGCCGATTATCGTCGCAACCTGGCCGATATACGCAGTGGTGAATATGAGGGTATTGCTGCAAAAATAGGTACTGCTGAATGGAAGCCTGATTTCGGCCCGGCTAAGTTCAACGAAACTACAGGTAACACAGCCATTGGCGCCCGTGATTTTCTGATAGCTTATAATGTAAACCTGAATACTACATCAACACGTCGTGCCAATGCGGTAGCTTTTGATGTTCGTGAAAAAGGTCGTACTAAAAAGGACGAAAAAGGTAAACCTGCAAAAGACGCCAATGGGGAACTGATATGGGAGCCCGGCTTGCTGAAAAATGTAAAAGGTATTGGCTGGTATATTGAGGAATATGGTATTGCGCAGATATCTATGAACCTGACCAATATGCATGTTACTCCACTCCATGTAGCTTTCGATACGGTTTGTGAACGTGCTACCGCACGTGGCCTGCGGGTAACAGGTAGTGAATTGGTAGGACTGGTACCACTTGAAGCTATGCTAGAAGCAGGCAAATTCTTCCTGCGCAAGCAAAAGCGTAGTGTAGGTGTGGGTGAAGCCGAGCTGGTACGTATTGCCATCAGGTCTATGGGGCTGGATGAGCTGGCACCGTTTGACCCAAATAAAAAGATCATTGAATATGCAATGAGGGATGCATCAGCGCAACCGCTCATCAATATGACGCTGGATAGATTTGCGCTGGAAACAGCCAGTGAGAGTCCGGCTCCGGGTGGCGGTTCTATTGCTGCTTACTGTGGTGTTTTAGGTGCAGCGCTGGGTACCATGGTAGCTAACCTGTCATCGCACAAAAAAGGTTGGGACGACCGTTGGGAAGAGTTCAGCAACTATGCTGAGCAAGGCCAGGCTATCCTCAAAGAAATGCTGGCCCTTGTAGATGAAGACACCAATGCTTTTAATAAGATAATGGCCGCATTCGGCCTGCCAAAAGGTAATGATGAAGAAAAGACTGCCCGAAAAGCTGCAATAGATGAAGCTACGATCTACGCCATAAAAGTACCTTACCGTACTATGGAGTTAGCATACCAATCATTTGACCTGGCAAAGGCTATGGCAGAAATTGGCAACCCAAACAGTGTCAGCGATGCGGGAGTTGGAGCCTTGTGTGCACGTGCTGCCGTAAAAGGTGCTTATCTCAATGTGATCATAAATGCACAGGATCTGAAAGACCATAAAGATGTAAAAACACTGGTTGAGAATGCACGCCTGATGAATGAAGCTGCAGACAGAATGGAACAGGAAGTATTGAATATTGTGGCTGGTAAAATAAAATAATAACGTGTATTCTAAGGAGTATTTAGAACAGGCGCATAACTTATCATCTAATCATCGAAAGACATTATTAGATGGTGAAAAATGTGCCTGTTTTTATTGCATGCGCACATATAACCCTATTGAGATCAAAGAATGGACAGATAATAACAATACCGCTATTTGCCCTTATTGCGATATTGATGCCGTACTGCCGGACAATAAGAATTTCCCTATAACCGACCCTGATTTTTTAGCCAAAATGCAAGAATATTGGTTTTGAAGGATATAATTCTTTGCAAAATAGAAAACCAAAAATAAAATTGCCCCGTACATACATCTGAAACTAAAAAACAGATGTTATGAGAACTTGTATACGAGTAAGTGCAATTATTATTGCTATTCTTTTTTCTGTCAATACATATGCAGACCACCTTTCGGGTAAGTTCCTGTTCGCGGCACGTATGAATGGTGCTCAGGAAGTACCTGCTGTATCTACCAATGCACTTGGTTTGGCTACGTTTTATCTTAATGATGAACGGGACACGCTTTGCTTTGAGATGACGGCAACCAACTTGTCAGGTCCGATCACCGGCATTCATATTCATGAAGCATCAATGGGTGCTAATGGTTCCGTGGTTGTAAACATGATGCCCTATATGATGGGAAATCATTTGAAAGGCACATTAACAGGAACAACACTCAGCAGTTCTTTTGTTGAGAAGCTGTTTGCAGGACAGCTATACCTGAATCTGCACACATCTACCAATGCAAACGGCGAAATACGCGGGCAGATCTTACCTGAAGAAGACAAAGGCATGGTAGTAATGATAAACGGCTCTAACGAAGTACCCGCAGTATCAAACAGTGCAAATGCTATTGGCTTTTTCATGCTGCAAAAGCATATGGGCAAGCTGAGCTTTAATGTTGTTGCAGACGGATTGAGCGGCCCCATTACCGGCGCACACCTGCACAAAGCCATAGCCGGGCAGAACGGTGCTGTTGTCGAGAACCTGACAACTTATGTATCAGGCAATATGATATCAGGCAGCGTTGACCCATCTATGTACCTGGATGCATTAATGGGAGATAGCTTATATATCAATATTCATACAACGGCCAATCCTAATGGCGAGATACGTGGCCAATTGATGGTGCAATCTTATTTACATTTCGATGCTAAACTTGATACAGCGCAGGAAACAATGGCTGTAACAGGTACAGGTATGGAAATGGGTGTCGCAGGATTAAGACTAAACTATACGTTTGACACTTTATGGTACGATGCCCAAATGAATGGCTTGTCAGGTGCTATTACCGGAGCACACTTTCATATGGGAGGTGTAAATGTCGGCGGCAATGTAGTTGTGGCCATACCTTCAGGAAACATAAACGGGAATACTATCTCAGGTATAGTGACAGGTGCAATGTTGGCTGATACATTCATACATGCAATGCTTGAAGGAAATATTTACCTGAATGTTCATACAGCAGCCAACCCTAATGGTGAAGTACGAGGCCAGGTGTACCGCACCTTCCGCGAAGGTTATACTTATCATATCAACGGTGCACAGGAGTCACCGATGGTGACATCAGACGCTTCAGGTACTGGCATGGTATCTATCGACAGGGGCCAGACAGGCGCGCACTATATGATGGTTATTGACAGCCTGTCAGGATTTTCGGCTGCTCACTTTCATAATAATATACCCGGGCAAAATGGCGGTGTTATGTATACCCTTACGCCTAACTATGCAAATGGCGGTATATTCGGCTATTGGTTAGATACGGATGCCAACACGCCCTTTACAACGGCATCATCCAATAAGTTCCGCAAAGACAGTGTGTATGTTAATGTTCATACCATGGCTAACGCAAATGGTGAGGTAAGAGGCAATAGCTCAAGGAAGCTATGCAACGAAATTCCACAAAGCATCAGCAACCTGGGAGACGTGAACATTACTACAAAACTATATCCTAACCCTGCACAAACCAGTACCACACTGGATATCATATCTAATGCCAATACACAAACCATAATTATGGTCATTGATGTGATGGGCCGCACCATATGGTCACAAGACAAAAAGCTGGTGAATGGTAAGAACAGGGTAACCATTCCACTGAATAATATGGCACCGGGTATGTATAATCTACAGATAAGGAATAGTACAGGACAGGTATCTATGAAATTAATGAAGAATTAGGGTAAAGCGGGTTTTGGTTACAAACCGGGCTGCAGTTTCTACTGCAGCCCTCTTTTGTGCTTATATGCAGATTAATATTTATTATCGGTAGTACTTGGGCTGCACGTTTTGGTATAGTAACTTTGTAACTATAAATTTCAATTATGTATCCAATAGAAATAGTAGCCCCGATGAAGGCTGAAGTGACAGAGAATGGTTTCCAGGAATTGCAGACACCTGAAGAGGTGGATAATGCATTACAGAAATCCGGCACAGCATTATTATTCATCAACTCTGTATGCGGTTGTTCTGCAGGTACCGCCCGTCCAGGTGTTATTGCGGCCGTGAAGAATGCCACTAAGAAACCAGATCAGATACTGACCAGCTTTGCAGGTTTTGATACAGCAGCTGTACAGCAGGCAAGAACCTATTTACTACCTTACCCTCCATCTTCACCGGCAATAGCTTTGTTGAAAGACGGACAGGTAGTACATATGATCGAGCGCCATATGATAGAAGGTCGCCCGGCCCAAATGATAGCTGCCAACCTGCTGGATGCTTTTGAGACGTATTGCTAAGCATACAGAACTGATATTGAAATAATTAGAGGTGTACAAATTGTACACCTCTTTTCGTCCCTGGCTTCGCAAAACCATGATATTTTCGTTTTTTTACGTCCTATTTAGCACAAAGGTTTGAACACAGGAAAGATCATAATCATTACGGCTCCCTCAGGTTCCGGCAAAACCACGCTGGTAAAGCGCCTGCTGGAGAAATATCCTAAGCTTGCATTTTCTATTTCAGCTTGCACCCGCCAGCCCCGTCCCAACGAGGTGAATGGCAGAGACTATTATTTCTACACAGAGGAAGAGTTCAAAGACCTTGTGGATAAAGATGCTTTTGTAGAATGGGAGATGGTTTATACCGGGAAGTATTATGGCACGCTAAAATCGGAAGTGCAACGCATATGGGATAATGGGCAGACACCACTGGTAGATATAGACGTCCAAGGTGCGATAGCCACACAGAAGAAGTACCCGCACAACTCCCTGAGCCTTTTTATACAGGCACCCAGTATACAGGAACTAAGGCAAAGACTGGAGAAAAGGGGTACCGAGACACCTGAAAGCCTGGAAGAACGCATCAAAAAGGCTGAATCTGAACTCACCTTTGCACATAACTTCGATACAATTATAGTAAATGACGACCTGGATAAGGCAACCATGGAATTAATAGACACCATTGAAGACTTTATATCAGGAGACAATGCGTAAACAGGATACTACAAATTATTACTCAAATCCTTATCTTTAAGTATTCATATGGCTGATCCCAATCTAATATTGTACATCATTGGCTGCATTCTGCTGATAGGCTTTTTTGCAGGTACCGAAATAGCCTTTATTTCTGTCAATAAACTAAATATCGAGCTCCGTAAAAAACAAGGAAGTATCTCAGGCAAGATTCTCTCTCGCTTTATGGAGAAACCAGCTGAATTTATTGGTACCAGTCTTGTTGGGGTAAATATATTACTTGTTATCTATGGTTTGTTGATGACAGAGCTGACAGACCCGCTTCTGGACATGTTACCTTCGCCCCTTAATTCAGAATATGTACACTTGTTGCTGGACACGCTCATTGCTACATGTGTGATATTGTTTTTTGCAGAATTTCTTCCTAAAGCCATTTTCAAAGCCAAATCAGAACAGTTACTGGCTTTTTTCAGTATACCGATGCAGGTACTATACATCATACTCTACCCTATAGCAAAAGTATTTGTTGACATATCAGAGTTCATGCTTAAATACCTGTTCAATGTACGTATCAAAGAGAAAAAACAGGTTTTTAACCGTGTAGACCTGGAGCATTTTGTTAAGCAAACCATGCATGGACAGGAAAGTGACTCAAACGAACTGAATACCGAGCTTTTTGAGAATGCACTATACCTCGTAAATGTCAAGATCAGGAAGTGTATGGTGCCGCGTAACGAGGTAGAAGCCCTGGACATTGAAACACCGATTGCAGAAGCCAAGCGGAAATTCATTGAGACCAAACTGTCTAAGATAATCGTTTACAAAGACACTATTGATAATATTGTCGGGTATATACACCACCTGGACCTGAACAGGAGACCGGAGAACATAAGCCAGATCATACACAATATTGCAGCAGTACCCGAAACGATGAGCGCAGTTGACCTGATGAACCGTTTTACCAAAGACCGGAAAAGTATTGCATGGGTAATAGATGAATTTGGTGGCACTGCAGGTATCGTAACTATGGAAGACGTTCTGGAAGAGATATTTGGCGACATTAATGATGAATTCGACACGCCAGACCATGTGGAAAAGCAAATATCAGAAGATGAATATATCTTCTCCGGCAGGCTGGAACTGGATTATCTGAATGAAAAATACAATTTCGACTTCTCTACTGATGAATCTGAAACCTTGTCTGGTTTTATCATTGCCAATCATGGTACTATACCCAAACTAAAAGAACGTATTGTCATTGAGAATTATGAATTTGATACCCTGTTGGTTTCCGACACAAGGATAGAAACCGTGAAAATGAAAATATTAAAGTAACTATAATAAAAATATTGACACATGGCCATTCAACGTCCTTTCAACTTAAATAAATGGATAGAAGAGAACAGACACTTGCTGAAACCACCCGTTGGCAATCAATGTGTATACAAAGAGGCCAATGACTTTATTGTAATGGTAGTAGGCGGACCCAACAGCCGTAAAGATTTCCATTTTAATGAAAGTGAGGAACTATTCTACCAACTGGAAGGTGATATTGTAGTACGTATTGTAGAAGATGGTAAAATAGTAGATATACCCATAAAAGCCGGCGACATGTTCCTGCTGCCGGGCAGGGTGCCCCACTCTCCCCAAAGGTCTGAAGGATCAGTAGGACTGGTAATAGAGAAAGTGAGGAAAAACCCTGAAATTGATGGTTTCATGTGGTTTTGTGAGAATTGTAACGAGAAATTATATGAAGAATATTTTGAACTGACGGACATTGTCAAGCAATTACCGCCTGTAATGGAGCGTTTTTATGCAGATGAAGAAAAACGTACCTGCAAGAACTGTGGTCACGTTATGGAGCCGCCTGCACCGAAAAAATAGGAATTATTGCCTGTAAGGCATAGTATAAATGAAGCTAAACGATTAGATTTGCACCTTGTAAAATACAATTAAGAATGTCACACGATACACATCATGCTCCAGCTGACTCTAAACCGGGTAGCTCGTTTATATCATCTATTTGGTTTATGCTGCTGCTGGCCGGTTTGTTTGTAGCTGCTGTAAACTTTGTTGAGATCATGGGTCACGATGACGGAGGCCACGGTGAACATGCAACTGAGCATGCTGCTCCTGCACACCATGACGCAGACGCTGATCATGAAGCACATGGCCACGATGCAGAAGCTCATGAAGAAGCACACCACTAGGCTTCATTCATAATATAAATATTCTATTTGATGCAAACCACCGATGTAATAGCAATTACAGGCGCGGCAGGTTTCATAGGCAGTTATCTTGTCGGCCTGCTTAATAAGGCAGGCTATCGTCAACTCATACTGGTAGACGACTTCTCAGCTGAAGAGAAGTTGAAGAATCTTACTCATAAGGAATATATGCTGCAAGTCGACCGTGAGATATTCGGCAATTGGCTGGCAGAAAATCCCGGTGTTGTACAATTCATGTTCCATTTAGGAGCAAGAACAGATACCACGGAGATGGACTATGCAGTCCATAAGAAATGGAACCTGGATTATTCAAAAATGATATGGGAAGGTTGCACAAAGCAAAACATTCCACTTGTTTATGCTTCTTCTGCCGCCACATACGGCAATGGCGAATTAGGTTACAAAGATGATCACGATATTATCAACAAGCTGTCTCCGCTCAATCCTTATGGCGTATCAAAAAACGAATTTGACATCTGGACACTTGAACAGGCATCAGCGCCACCCTTCTGGGCAGGAGTAAAATTCTTTAATGTATATGGCCCTAACGAGTATCATAAAGGGCGTATGGCATCAGTGATCATGCATGCGTACAGGCAAATAAAGCAGAATGGATCTGTAAAGTTATTCCGCTCGCACAACCCTGATTACAGGGACGGTGAGCAGATACGTGACTTTATTTATGTGAAAGATGTAACAGAGATGTGCCTTTGGTTGATGCAACAACAGCCGGCCAATGGTTTATATAATATTGGCACCGGTAACGCGCGCACGTTTAACGATTTGGTTACTGCTATTTTCCATACACTTAATTTACCAGTACATATCAACTATATTGATACTCCTGAAGATATCAGGGACAAGTATCAGTACTATACAGAAGCTGATATGCACAAACTGAGAAATGCAGGTTATACTGCCCCCATCACAGCACTTGAAGATGGTGTAAAGGATTATGTGATCAACTACCTGGAAAAGAATAGTTACTACTAATTGATAATATTAATGTTATGAAAAGAGTATCATTGTTATTTATAGTACCGGCAATAGTTTTTAGTTCATGCCAATCCGGTAATACAGAACAGGCTGCTGAGGAAACTCATGTAGTAATTATTGACTCGTCCTATGGTGAATCCTTTGACAAGAAAGGAGCTATTACTGTTAGCCAGTTCAACGAACAGATGGCAGGCAAAGACAGCCTGGACAATATCATTGTTGAGGGCGATCTTTCTGAAGTTTGCCAGGCCATGGGGTGCTGGGTGAAACTCAAAAACGAAAGTGGAGAAGATATTTTTGTAAAAATGCGAGGCCACGACTTCTTTGTTCCTAAAGACGTTGCCGGTAAACATGTTTTTCTGAAAGGAACCGGCATACGCGAGGTGACAACAGTAGAAGAACTTCAACATTATGCTGAAGACGCGGGAGAAAGTGAGGAAGCCATTGCAGCTATCACCGAACCCAAAGAGGAACTGAAAATTGACGCGTCAGGTGTTATTATAGAACACGTACAGGAATAGTTTTATTGATAATTTCTAAAAACATAAAGGCGGTCGATGACCGCCTTTATTATGTGATTGTGCAGAGAATAACTTATCTCAGCAGTGTAACATTACCCTGGTAACGTTCAGAAACACTATTCCCGAATGTAACATGTATAGTATATACATATACCCCTGTCGGTTGTTCCTCATTCTTGAATTTGCCATCCCAACCACGGCCATCAGGTACATTTGTCTGGTAAATCAATTGTCCCCAACGGTTGTATATCTGCATAGCAAATTCGGTCACGTTACGTGATAAAATCTGTCTGGGGAGGAAGTAATCACTATTACCATCACCGTTTGGCGTAAATGCGTTCGGTATATTGATATAGCAATCCTTTTTCACTTCGATGCTATCTGTCACTGAGCAACCATTAAGGTCTGCGGTTACTGAGTACATGCCCGGGTGATGTACATATATGCCTTGTGTAACATCTTTGTCAGCTGTGTGCCACTTATATTTAATACCTGTTCCACCGTCAGGATTTACACGGTCACTGATAAAGATGGGGTTGCCATTGGGGCATATAGATGTATCTTCTCCCAGGTAAAGATCAGGGTATGGTTTAGCGTTTATTTCTTTACTCACTTGCAGATCGGGGCAAATGCGGTAGTCGACACTATACGTGACGTTGTATTTGCCGGGTTTTGTATATGAATGACGAATGTGTTTTTCTTCCGTATTACCGGTATTATCACCCAAATCCCAGGTTATAGAATTTGCTCCACCGGCATAATAATCACCATCGAATATTATCTCATCACCAATACAGATATCTGCTTTATCGTTTGTAAACAGTATACCACCTGTTGAATCAACTACGATCTCTAAACCATAGGTAGCGACACAACCCAGGTAGTCTGTAAGGGTCAGTTTAGGGTGGTAAATTCCGGCAACATTATACTGGTTATCATGATCCAGCCCAAAAACCTGAAAGTCATCACCATAGCCTGAATTCCAAATAAATTTAGGTGTGGTACCAGCTTTAACCAATGATGTATTTGAGAATGATATAGTGGAGCCCTGGCATATACTATCATCGTCGATTGTGAACTCAGCTATCAGCGGGTGATTCAGTTCAATATCCTGTGTAGCAGTATCTGCACAAGAACCATTAGCTATTGCCAGTTGAACCGTAAACTTACGGGCACCAATGTTTGGTTTTGTTACCAGGTAGGTATGTACCGGGTTTTTATCAATACCTAAGGGACTATTATCTCCAAAATTCCATGTTTGAGATGTTTGATCAACAGATGTATTTATAAACTCCACGGTATCCTGTTCACAACCCTCTTTTACATTGTAGTTAAAATTCGCTGCAACTCCTGAAAGTACATCGAAAAAGAAGTTCACTGTATCAGAAATACATCCGTTTCCATCTACTGCATAAATAGAATACCAACCTTTGCTTACCGGCTGTACATTCAGAAATGGAATTATATAGCCCTGTGTGGCATCAAACTTACCTAAACCGTTTACTGACCATGCATATACATCTCCCCCTGTCGGCAAGCTTACGTTTGGTACAGACAGTGTATCATCCTCCCCCGGGCAGAAGGGACCTGCTTGCTTTACCAGGCCTAAAACCGGGGCTGGTGCAACAGATATATCAAGCGTGTCATGATAAGTACAAACTCCCCTTTCTCCTTTTATGTAAATTTTACCTGTATTCAACGGACTGATATTCTTTATTACAGGTTCACGATCATTAGCCGACGCGGTAAAAACGGTTGGAGGTGTAGTATTAGAACTCCATGTATACGTGGTATTGGGATAATTAGTTACAGATAGCTGAACATCTTTACCGGCGCAAATCGGATCCAGTATACTTGCCTCAAAAGCCAGTGAGCAGGAATCATCAGCAAAATATGCATTATAGATCACATCACTCGCCAGGTTATTCGTTGTAGCTCTGATATGCCTCACACGAACACTTTGAATAAGGCCGGGAGCTTTGGTAATATCAATTTCAACTCCTTGTCCTTTGCCTGTTGCACCACCGGTTGTTGTAATTAATCCAGTAGATGGAGATGACATATTATTGGTAGTATAACTGCATGCAGTTGTTGCATTTCCATTATATGGATTAAGAGCTGTAATAGCATATGGACTACCGTTCACATATACTTCAACCGTATCATCATCATGAAAACGGATCATCTGAAGACGAAAATGTGTTACTGGATTTGTAGAAAAATCGTAGTTGTAATAATCGGAATAGTTCTTCCCTATCTGGTAGGGGCCGGTACTACATAGAGTCGCGGAATTGGGAGGAGGTGTAGATTGCGACACAGTAACCGTAGCACCATTTATTACTGTTACTCCACTCAGTGCATTTATCTGGTAATAAGTCTGTGCACTTGTTTCTGCAGTTGCAAAAAAGAATACAGGCAATAATAAGGCTGTTAATTTTCTCATCATGTAAGTATTTAAATTTCCTGTGTATATAGTATCTTATTGGGCTACACAGTTATCCATTACAACTACTGACAATCAAGAGTTTACCTTAAGTTGGGTTAAAAAGAAAAAAAATCTTAATGTATTGCTTATTGTTAATAAATTAGTTTATGTTATTTACATATAGAAATATTCAACTATTATCACATGTGATGTATTTGAAATAAAAAGTAATGTAACCCAGGTTACAACACAGAATAGCTGAAAATCTTATATTCACATATGGCATAATCAAGGAATGACTAAGGTCATTTTTCAGATGCAAAAAAAATCATAATTTTATAAGATACGATATAATCATATCGTTTAATCAACCGACAGATATGAACATAAAATACAGAATTATTATAGCCGGGACACTCGCAGCACTGGCACTGAACATACAGTCGTGTCATAAAGAGCCCTCTACGCCAACGCAACCTGGCGATAACAATAATGTTGACAGTGTGGACACAGTTGTCATGACACCATATGATTTGGTGCCACCTACCTACTACCCACCTGCCGAGATACCTGAGAATAATAAAATGTATGAAGAGCGTATAGATCTGGGTAAACGATTGTTTTTTGATAGCAGACTGTCTAACGACGGGAGCACCTGTGAGTCATGCCATCAGCAAAAATTCGGTTTTTCAAACGATCAGGTATCTCAACCTGACAAAGGGCTTACAGCACTGCCACTCATCAACCTTGCATGGTATAAAAACTTCATGTGGAACTCAAGGATTATAGGTACGCTTGAAGATGTGATGTATGCTGAGGTGACAGTACGGTTTAAAACAGACATGGCTAAGATAAATGATATCAGCGAGTACCGTATTATGTTTAAGAAATTCTACAACATAGACGAGATAAAAGCTGAGGACCTGGCTAAAGCACTGGCGCAATATATGAGGGTATTGGTTTCAAGAGATACCAAATACGACCTTTATTTCAAAGGACAGGCTCAGTTGACAGCAGCGGAAGAACGTGGAAGGAAAATATTTTTCAGCGAAGCGAAAACAGACCCCAATGATAAAGTTAATGGCGGGGGTGACTGCTTCCATTGTCACGTAGCTGTTATAGCTACCGACAATATTTTGCACAATACTGGTGTGGATAGTGTATACAACAAGGAAATTGATAATGGGTATTATAATGTAACCAAAGACGCTAATGACCTGGGTAAGTTCAGGACACCTAACTTAAGGAATGTCGCACTGCGTAAGCTGTTCATGCACGACGGACGGTTTACTTCGTTAGAAGAAGTAATTGACTTTTATGATCATGGTGTACATTATGTACAAAATATAGACCCGTTAATGACCAAACCTGAAAAACTAGATGGACTAAATCTCACAACTCAGCAAAAACAGGACCTTATAGCATTCCTGCATACTTTAACTGACTCTGTTATGATCACAAGTGACAAGTTCAAGCAACCTTAATTGTGTAATAAAATAAGCGTAAATGCACCCGCAATATGTGGGTGCATTTTTGTATGTACAATTCCTAGCAGACAGTCATGGCTCAAATAGCAAGGTCCGATCAGGGCAATAACAATTTAGAATAGGTGCATTACTTATCACCTGCCAGCCAAGCGTACAAGTGGCATAAGAAAGCAATCTATACAGGTTTATCAACTGCACACAAAAAAAGGGCAACACTGATTAAGCGATGCCCTTTTAAAAGACATTATGATCCGACCCTTATTCCATTCCGGTGTAAATAATTGCGTTATAAAAATCCTTTGCCATAGTTTGTGCAGCATAACCAGGAGCATGTATTACATAAATACTGTCCAGGGCCGGAGAACTATGCCATAAGCGTGCCGGGTTGGCTTTCAACTTAACCACTCTTGTATCACTGCTGTTGATATTAAGTTTATCTCCTGAGAAATCTGTGGTTTTTACAGTTACTATGTTGGTTGCGCCCGAAAAGCCACCGAGGTGTAAAGCAAATGTACCTGATGGTGAATTGGGTGAATTACCCTCGGCCTTTAACATGATATAACCACTGTTCCAATCCCAAAACATTGCATTTGTAAAAGACAAAGCTCCTTCATGTGCACCACTTACATTCATTATGCTATCTACCCCCATAGTATACTCCATTTCGGTATAGCTACCATTGGGTACATTATCAATTGCTAAGGTAGATTCTGAAGTACTTTTTGCGTCTACCAGAAAATAACTGTCTGGATGTATCCACCAGCTACCATCAGCTTTTTTCAGTTTTATGTTAGAAACATAAAACCTGAATAATGTAAAGGTCATCGTATCTCCCGTCATTGGATGTACGAATTGTGTATTCATGCTAAACGGGAGCTCATTATGACCAAATACATAGTTGAATTTTATCTGCATCTTACCAGTAGTAGGTATCACAACAGGTGGCTTTGTTGTCGTATCAGGGATAATATCCGTTTTCTCTCTGATGCAGGAAGATGAGGATAATGACATGGCCGCAACTATAGAAAGTAATGATGCCGTTTTAAAGATTCTGTTCATAACAACCGATTTAAATTGTGTTCAATATTGTAATAATAAGCTATGTTTTTCTTTTAGACTGTAACCATAGTTACTTACCGTTCAGGAACATTGCTATGTAAATTTAACGTATTCTCAGCCAAATCTATATGACAAAAATCATCATCTTTACTCCCCATGCAAAATATAAAAATCCATTATCACTGAAATAGTAATAAATATTTCCCTGCATTTGTTATTTAACCTGTAACTTTTAGGTCATATTCACGATATAATATTACAAGATGAACGGCAAAACGATCTTCATTTCAGGTGCAAGCAGGGGCATAGGCAGGGCTATAGCAATTAAGCTGGCTGCACAGGGAGCTAATATAGTTATTGCAGCAAAGTCTGTTACCGAAGACCCCCGGCTGGGAGGTACAATACACACTGTGGCTGAAGAAGTAAACAGTGCAGGAGGACGAGCACTGGCCATACCCTGCGATATCAGGGAAGAAGACCAGATACTTTACGCCATCAGGGAGACCATCTCGTTTTTTGGAGGGATAGACGCAGTAATCAATAATGCATCAGCTATTTCCCTGACGCGAACGGAACAAACGGAGGCCAAAAAATTCGACCTGATGCATGACATCAACGTTAGAGGTACATTCCTGCTCACTAAATACTGTATACCATTTTTGAAAAAGTCTGAAAACCCACATATTATTACCCTGTCCCCACCATTGAACATAACTCCGCAATGGTTGGGTACTGCTTTGCCCTATGCGCTAAGCAAATTCAATATGAGTATGATGGCCATTGGTTGGGCAGAAGAACTGAAAGATTATAAGATAGCATCTAACTCCCTGTGGCCCAAAACAACCATCGCCACGGCAGCAGTCAAAAACCTGTTGGGAGGAGAAATGCTGATACAACGAAGCCGTAAACCAGAGATAATTGCAGATGCGGTTGATTATATTCTGCATCAGCCATCAACCACTTATACCGGTCAGAACCTGCTTGATGAAGATGTTTTGCGCAATGCCGGCGTTTCCGATTTTGAGCCATACTCGATCGTCCCCGGAGGACCATTACAAAAAGACCTGTTCTTAGATTAAACAACTATATTTTGGAAACAATATTATCTATCAATTCAATTGCAAAAGCCTACGGACCAGTACAAGCACTCAAGGGTGTATCTTTCGACGTGCCCAGGGGCAGTGTGTTTGGCATACTAGGCCCAAACGGTAGTGGTAAAACAACATTGCTGGGCATTGTCCTTGACGTGCTGCGGGCAGATACCGGTAGCTATCAGTGGCTGGGAGGAATACCGGCTTCGGAAGCACGGAAACAAATAGGCTCACTGCTGGAGACTCCTAACTTTTACCACTATATGTCTGCCTGGGACAACCTGGAGATAAGTGCCTCAATAAAGCAACGGGGACAACAAGACAGACAGAGAGTGTTGGAGCAGGTGGGGCTATGGCAACGAAAGGATAGTAAATTCCAAACCTACTCGTTGGGCATGAAACAACGGCTGGCAATAGCCTCTGCCCTGTTAGGCAATCCTGATGTACTGGTATTTGACGAACCAACCAACGGGCTGGACCCGGCGGGCATAGCCGAGATACGTGACCTTATCATACAATTGAACAGGGAAGGCAAAACCATAATCATAGCAAGTCACCTGCTCGATGAAGTAGAAAAAGTTTGTACGCATGTAGCTATTCTGAAAAAAGGTGACTTACTGCTAAGCGGTAAAGTGGACGAAGTGCTGGTAAGTGAGGACCAGGTAGAAATAAGTTCGGCAGACCTGAATGAACTGGAACAAGCGATAAAAGGAATGGCTGGGATAGATACTGTTAAACCGGTTAATGGCAAATTGTTACTCAACTGCAACAAAAGTGTAACAACAACACTAATAAACACATATTGTATCCAACACAATATCACGCTTTCGCACCTGGCCCTGAGAAAGAAAAGCCTGGAAACAAAATTCATGGAACTCACCAATAAATAAGCACATCAGATGTTAAAACTATTTGCAATAGAATGGCTGAAAGTTAGAAAGTATCGCACTTTCTGGATCATGATCGGCATGTTTGTCTTATTACTACCACTTTGGAACTACGGCATCAACCAGGGAGTGCTGAAAATGGGTGGAAAAGGTAAAGACGGCATCAATCTGCTGGACCAGGCCTATAACTTCGGGCATGTATGGGAAAATATGGGCTGGTGGACCAGTGTATTTGTGATGTTCATCACCATACTCACCATTATTATCATTACCAACGAATATTCCTTTCGCACACAAAGACAGAATATTATTGACGGATGGACAAGAATGGACTCTTATCATGCCAAATGGCTGATGGTACTGATCTTTGCCATATTCACTACACTTTACACCTTTATTGTTGGTTTTGTATTCGGCATTTCGGGAGACAGTATGAGTAATTTTCCCGGAAACATTGAGAAGCTGTTTTATGTATTTGTGTTGTCATTGAACTACTATGGGTTTGGGCTATTGATAGCTTACTTGTTCAAGCGCAGCGGTATTGCTATTGGTATATTCTTCCTGTATAATATGATCATCGAAAAGCTGCTCCAGTCACTTATCAACTGGAAAATGGACTATAACGCCGGCGATCTGCTACCACTCCAGGCAAGCGATGAACTTCTACCCTTCCCACTAATGAGCGTAGCTAAACAGATGATGCAAATGAAAAATGAGATACCGCCAAGTGTTTACCTGTTAGCCTCGTTTGCCTGGATAGTTATCTATTACTTAATAGCCTGGTTTCGGTTACTGAGATCGGATTGGTAAATTTGTTCATGACTAAAGAGCAACCGGTAATATTAGTTACTAATGATGATGGCATTACCGCGCCAGGTATCAGGGCATTGGTAGAAGCAGTAAAAGATCTGGGTAAAATAGTGGTTGTAGCACCTGACAGTCCACAATCGGGTATGGGACATGCCGTAACTATTGGTGAACCTCTCCGCTTGCATAAGGCAGATGTTTTTGAAGACATTGAATCTTGGGAATGTAGTGGTACACCTGTTGATTGTGTAAAACTAGCGCGAGATATCATTCTGAAACAAAAGCCGGACATCTGTGTGAGCGGTATCAACCATGGGGCCAACCACTCTATTAATGTAATATATTCAGGCACTATGAGTGCCGCTATGGAAGCAGCAATTGAAGGTGTTCCTTCTATTGGATTTTCCCTTTTGGACTACAGGTACGAGGCCGATTTCAGTATAGCTAAAGAAGTAGCACGAACATTGGTAATGAAACTCCTTACCGACCCTGTGCCAGAACACACTTTGCTGAATGTTAACATTCCTAAAACAGGTACCGTACCTTATAAGGGTTTGAAGATATGCAGGCAGGCTTATGCTAAATGGCAGGAAGAGTTTGATAGGCGTACTGATCCACGTGGTAAAGATTACTATTGGATGACAGGAAAATTCATCAATATGGATAAAGGAGAAGACACTGATGTAGAAGCACTGGCTAACGGATACGCATCAGTTGTTCCGGTAAAGTTTGATCTGACTGACATGCAAATGAAAGACCAACTGGAAAACAGGTGGAAAGACATATTATAAAGAAAGCAGACAAAAGCCTGCTTTCTTTATTTAATCAATCAGGAAATATGATTATAATTTCTGGAACCTATTGATTGTTGTATTTCCTTCTGCATCTGTTGCTTTCAGTATATATGCTCCCCTGGCAAAAGACGACACATCTATTGTCATTACCTGGTTGCGGGTATCAACTGATGCTGAACTAAGAACTACCCTCCCGGTTACGTCCAATATGGTTATATTCTGTTCTCCATTCAATCCTTCTACATTGATCATATCATTTGCAGGATTGGGATATATTTTCAGGCTGTTACCGTTTACTGCAGCTATACCTGTATGCCATGCAACAGCCGCATTTGAAATAATAGTATTGTATGCGGTAGTCTTAGCGCTTGGGCTGCAACCTCCGGGTACCTGTATCTCAACACGATATGAATTAACACCACTTGGCGGATTCGCATCATTGTAACTTGTAGTAGAAGAAGTTACCTGTGCTACCTGTGTCCATGGGCCGTTGTTATTGCTACGCGAAATAGTGTAGGTTGTATATGGCCGGCCTACATAGGGCACCCATGATATATAGATAGTATTATTAGAAAGGGTATTGAAAGTAACATGTACGGTACTATGAGCATTGGCTGAGCTAAGCGGCATCTCCCTGTTACAGCTGTCTACTACTGTCAGCTTATAAGTGTAGCTCTGCGACTGGGGATTAGAACCTGCATCCAGGTAAGTACTGAAAACATTAGCCGCCTGGGTACCGATAAGCTGGTAGTTGCCGGGCGTGCTTGTCTCCCTATATATCTTATAAGATTTAGCATGCTGGATACCGGCTTTTTCCCATACTATCAGGTTTTTGCCACTTACTGTATCAGTTGTTACGACGCAAATCTGCACCTGTGGTTGGGCATAAGAACATGCAACAACACCCGAGTTTGTCTCAACAGCATTCTGTATTTCCCTGTCATTAATAGTAGTTCCGTATTTTGAAATAGTTGCAACCAACCTGATATGATTTATGTCATAACCGGAAGGAACTGTATATGTGTAACTATTGTTGGCTGTAGTATTGGTGGTCGGATTATTGAAAGCAGCAGTGCCATATACACCACCCAGCATATCCCGTACCACGTTCATGTGGTAGAAATTAGTTATCGGGTTGCCTTTGCCGAAAAAAGGGTGACCGGTTGTATTGTCTGAATAATTGGCCTGGTTATATTGTGAACCCGTACCTGTGACGCTGTCTTCAACAATATATACGTTTGTGTAATACAGGCCTGAAAGGCTGGTGAGTGCAGTACCTTGTACGTTGGCAGAGATGACCCTGGTCGATGGATTGTATGAATATATCAGTCGAACATCGAATGTTGGGCTGTTTTGCAATTCAGCAGCTACAGAAGACATCCAGATACCGCGTGAGGCAGAAATGCCAGACTGACCCGAATAGAGTTTTCTGTTGATGGCGCCGGTTGGATATCCCGTCACACTGAATGCAGCCTGGTAGGCAGTTGATTGTGTATTCACCATACCATCATTATTATGGTGCTGCAAACATATCGTACTCGGGTAAGAAGCTTTCACATTGTCCAGGAAAACGATGCCATCGGGAGCCCAGCCTGTCCATGCTCCGGTGGCTGATTCAAGTAAAACGTTTTTCTGTCCGTTGGTAGATACTGTATCCTGCGCAAATAACGTAGCAGAAGATAAAAGCAATAATGCTGAAAAATAAAGATGTCTCATAGGTATTGAAATTTTTATGATGTCGGAAAAGTGTTTATCTAAGTTAGAGAAAATACAAACACAAAAACCATACCTGTTTTAAAACATTTTATGCATTAACCGCTGATTAATAATACATCAGCGCCTTAAATGCTTTACTTTCAAGTGGGCTTCTGAATCAGTAATAAGTTCCTTAAGTCTTTTTAAGCGCGTGGTCTCCTGTTTGGCACTGATCACCCACCAGGTAGCAGGTAACCGGTAATGCGGAGCTGACCGTTCAAAAAATGCCCATGCCTTTCTATTCTTTTTGAATTCCTTCAGATATTCCGGCGGCAAAACGAGGTCTTCCTTTTTTTGTTCAAAGGAATATATAACAGAGCGATGATCTTCTTTACGTTCATATGCAGCTAAACCCATTGGATACATCAGTCCCTTAGCTTTTAGTTCCTCTACCTTTTTTACGTTCACAACGCTCCATATGCTCTTGGGCTTGCGTGGCGTGAAACGTATCATGTAACTTTCTTCGTCAATGCCGCGCCGCATACCATCTATCCAACCGAAACAAAGTGCCTCGTCAACAGATTCAGGCCAGGTTATACTGGGTTTGCCTGTCCCCTTCTTATAATACCCCACATGTAGCTCTGTTGCTGTTTCATGGTTCTTTACAAGCCATTTTCGCAGATCAGATGGTTTTTTAAAGAATTTTGGCTGCATTAATAGTAGATTTAATGTTAAATATACACCAACTCTTTTTGTCATAGTTGTGTCTATAGTTAATAAGCAAACTATTCCTATTATGAAAAGCCCCTTTAGCTACAGCATACTATTGCTGGTAATATTACTATTCTATGCACCGAAAACCCATGCGAACTCTGCTGGTGGTGAACTTATATATGTGCATATTTCAGATTCTACTTACCAGTTCTTCTTCAAATACTACAGGGATTGCAGCGGTAGCTCAGAACCTGACTCCTTGCCATTGTGTTTTTACAACTCATGCACCAATACTACATTTTCTGTAAACATGAACAAATGGATGGGTACCTTGCCACCTGGCTTAGGCCCTATCATTGCCCCGCCATGCACCTCAATAAAAACAAACTGCGATAGTATAGGTTCTCCGGTATCAGCATATCGTGTATGGTGGTACAGCGCGATAGCCACATTACCACTGCGATGTAACTCTTGGAGGATATTTACCTATGGTCCGGCACGAAATAATATTAACAACTTCCAGAATCCGACCACTTCTTCATTATATGTAGAGGTTACATTTGATAATACAATATCCCATGCAAACAGTTCTCCTTACTATGCTATTACACCCATGTATGCCGTACCACAAAACCAGAATTATTCATACAACAATGGAGCACTGGATGCTGACGGGGATTCTTTATGGACAGATGTTATACTGCCGAGAACAGGAGTAAGTACATGCAATGATACTGCTGTAAATATGGTATTCAGTACTGCTTCTCCGTCTTATACAACCGTAAACAATCCATTTCAGACGACTAATACATTTAACCTGAACGGTGCTAATGGTCTAATTTTTTTCACTTCTACTGCCATAGGAAAGAGTAATGTTGTATTCAGAACCCGTGAATTCAGGAATGGTGTTCAGATCGGTTCTGTTATGAGAGAGATGCAAGTGCAAACAGTATCCAATATCCCTGCACCACCAACCTATTCGACTGGTTCTTCTTGTAGCGTTTCAACATTTTATTATAAGGGCAACTATTATATTCCCGGTTGTGTCGGCTCCCAAATGTCATTTTGTTTCGATGTAATTTCAAATGATACTAATTCTCGTATTTTTTTATCCGATAACCTGATTTCTTCAATTCCCGGAGCATCATTGTACTATTCTAATCAAGGCACAGATTCTGTACATGCAGTATTTTCATGGGTACCCTCAATCTATGACATAGGACAACGGGCATCTCTTGTACTTATTACAGACTCGATCTGCAATGGCACAGGAGTAGTATTTCAGTATGCACGGCAATTGGATTATTATGTATGGGGACGCACAAAGGCTGGTAATGACACGACAATATGCCCGGGTAACCCTGCAACATTATCAGTATCCGGCGGCGATAATTATCATTGGACGGTGCTGTCCGGTAGCCAGAACAGTTTGTCCAACCCAAATGTTCCCTACCCAATAGCTACACCTACCACCACTACTACCTATGTAGTTACCTCGACTATCAATCCTTATTGCACTACACTTAATAAGGATACTGTAACCATAAACATGCGCCCACCATCACCCGGGGCTGCCGCCGTAACCAACACATTTAGTTGCGGTCTTACTAATCCGGGGCTAAATTATATATATAAATGTGTCGGAGATACTATTTCGTTCTGTATGAACTCCAGGTCTGCCAATACATCTGCATGGCTCTACCATTCAGACAACCTGCCCACATCTGCACCTAGCGCTACAATCAGCTATACCAACCAGGGTACAGATTCTGCCATTGCAACATTCTCATGGGTGCCAGGCATCAACGATGGGGGTTTACATACCATTCTTATCAATACAACCGACTCTGCTTGTGTGCCCAATAATACACAGCGAACTAAAGTACAACCTGTTTACCTCTACATCTGGCCACCAACGCAAACCATAGAAGATACCTTCATCTGCCCTGGACAGAGCATACAGTTGCCTGTATGGGGTGGCAACAGCTTTTCGTGGAACATACTACCCGGTGGCACACCGAACAGTTTGTCAAACGTCAACAGTTCTCAGCCAATAGCCACGCCAACCGTCACTACAACCTATGCAGTAATGTCGAACAGCACCACCTGCAACAACAATAACACAGATACTGTTACCATCATCATCCCTGCAAACATTTCTACCCCTGGCCCTGCTACTATAACAGTAATGCCGGACAGCACAATTACCCCTAATACATCTGTCACGTTTACTGCAACGTCTACGGGCTGTAACAACCCGCAATATACATGGGTTGTTGACGGCAATGTAGCCAATGTCCCTGATCAGAATACGTTTACTACCAGCAACATGACCCATGGTCAACAGGTATGGTGCTATATCAGTTGTAAAGACTCATGCGCTACACCATCATATACCAACAGCAACAGGATAACCATGAAAGTATATACGACTGATATCAGCGATGTGACTACAAACAACAACATTAACCTCTACCCCAACCCCAACAATGGAGACTTTAACATTAAGTCAGTCTATACAGTACACTCAGTTGTACTGGCAAATATTTACGGGCAGGTCCTTTATACCAAAAGGGAAATTGAAGAAAAAGAATTCAGCATACATACCGCGTGCAAAACACCGGGAATCTATATCTTAAAAATGGAAACAGACAATGGCATTCAAACTACACGATTTACCATCAAATGATAGCAAAATGAAGAAAACGACACTATCCTCGCTGATATTATTATTCGTTGCACTGACAGGTATATGCACCAGTGCATCGGCCAATGTTGGCGCAGCGGCAGGCGACCTTACCTATGAGCATGTTTCCGATTCGACATACCGGGTTATTCTGCGGCTATTTACAGACTGTTCCTATAGTGCACCTCCCAATAGCGTTACTTTGTGCACTTACAATACATGCACCAATGCTACATTTGCCTTAACCATGAATAAATACGGCAATTCAACAAAAGTAGGCCCGGGATGTCCACAATATAAAACTACCTGCGATAGTCCGGCTTCGGCGCTACCCGGGTATATGGAAACATATTATGCAACAGTTGTTACTCTGCCACTTCGTTGTGCCAGCTGGAAATTCTCTGCTCGTGTTGACTATCGCAATAACATAACTAACCTTATGAATCCCACTGCCGGCAATATCTACTTCGAAACTTTTTTTGACAATACTGTATCTCTTAACAACTCATCTCCTGTGTTTATCACCCCGGCATTGGTATATACTGGTTTGAACCAGTCTTACACCTACAACATAGGTGCCGTTGACCCTGATGGTGATTCACTAAGAATACAACTGCTACAACCGTTGACGGGATCTGCCAACTGTGCTAACGCGCCTGTGAAAGCTGCATACGCAGTGGCTACACCGCCGTATACTATAACCAACAACCCTATACAAACTAATAACACATTCGCCCTGAACAGCAGCAACGGCCAATATGCATTTACCCCGACTACACAGGGTTTCAGTAATATGGCTGTGCGTGTGAGTGAATATCGCAATGGTTCACTGATAGGCTCCGTTATGCGTGAATTGCAGGTGACAACACTTCCAATATCTGGCAACCCGGTGCATGGATACAATGTATATTTCGGTTGTGGACAAACAGGCACTAACCTTACTAAGGTAGATGCTTGCCCCGGGCAAAACCTATCGTTTTGTTTCGACCTGAAAGGAAGCGGCGGTGTATTCAAGTTGCTCGATGACATCTCTATTTCAATACCGGGAGCCACCCTTACCTACACCAACCAGGGTACTGACTCTGTGCATGCTGTGTTCAACTGGACACCCGGCATCAACGACGTAGGGTATCATGAAATAAAGTTTCTTGTTAGCGACTCTTCATGCGCACCTCCGGGCATTGTCTGGCGTTCACTATACAGGTTGGGTATAAACGTTTGGGGTAAAACAAAGACAATCAACGATACTATTATGTGCCCCAACGGATCGATACAACTCAGTGCAAGTGGTGGTAATACATATACCTGGTCAATTTTGCCGGGTGGTTCCACGGGCAGCCTGTCTAATCCTAACATCCCTAACCCGGTTGCTACCCCATCCGTCACCACAACCTATGTGGTTACCTCTACCGGCAACTCAATATGCCCTAACCTGAACAAAGACACAGTAACTATTACTGTACTGCCTCCCTCTTCAGTATCATACGCCAGTGTAAAAATATTTGTTGCACCGGATAGTAACATCAACGCAGGAGATACAGTCACATTTAATGCTGCACAGACAAATTGCTCAAATCCGTTCTACCAATGGATGCTGAATGGCAATGCTATTTCCGGAGCTACCCAAACTATCTACAAAACATCAATGCTTACAGACCAGGACCGTATATGGTGTGTACTTACCTGCAAAGACACCTGTCCCAGCCCGCAGGATACATTCAGTAATGTAATAACCATGCACGTTGGTGGCAATGTTCAGGATTTTGGTACCATGAAGAATATACATTTGTACCCCAACCCTAATAATGGCATATTTACCATAGTGTTGAACGACGACAGGAAAAAGGCAGGCCAATCAAAGATAGAGATACGGAATGTATATGGCCAGTTGGTATTCAGCAAAATAACTGCGGAAAACAGGGAACAATTAAAACTGGACAGCCTGCCCGCAGGATTATATATCCTCACGGTGCGAGCAGAAAATGACCTAGGCACTGCCAGCTTTATGATACATAAATAGATACTACAGACAGGAATGGTTTAGTGTGCACTAAACCATTCCTCATCATAATATCAGCTAACATGAATAGAATTAACCTTACATTATCTTTCTTAGCAATTACACTGGCATCATTATTACCTTGCAAAAAGTCAGTAGCTTCAGGAATAGAAGGTGGAAATATCACATACATCAACATTAGTGACTCTACCTACCAGGTATTCTTTTACATGACAATGGAATGTGCAGGCGTAGGTGAGCCTAACGCCGTAACCATGTGTTTTAACAACACCTGTACCAACCAGACTTATACTTTATCGCTGGTTAAGTGGACCGGCAACCCGCCGTCCGGAGCAGAAATACCCACCTCTTGCACCGGCACGCCTACTAAATGTACCAACTCTTCCTCCATACTGCCCGGCTGGAGACAACACATATATTCCGCGATCACCACACTCCCGGCCAGTTGCAGCAACTGGAAGTTCTCTGTTGCATTAAGCAGCCGCAATGCTAATGGTAATATTACCGGTGGCGATTTTTATACTGAAGCAACCATCAATACACAGGTTTCATTTGCCAACAGTTCTCCGGTATTTAGCGTAAAGCCGTTTTACTATACCTGCCAGAATGCAATGACATATATTAATAACGGAGCTATTGACGCAGACGGAGATTCACTGACAACTTCCGTTATCATGCCACTCGCGGCAACAGCCTGTTCTACTGCTGCAACCAATGTAACATTTAAAACATTGTCCCCTTCGCTTTCTGTCCCTTTCAATCCCCTGCCAACCAACAACACATTTATTCTCGATCCATCTTCAGGTACAACCGGATTTGTACCTACTGCACAGGGACGCTTTAGCCTGGCATTCCGTATCAATGAATACCGCAACGGCATTTTTATAGGAAGTGTAATGCGTGATATAGAGGTAGCAACCATAAGCTGCAGCACAGCTACGTCCAGCCCGACTTTTACGCCGGTGCTGAGTAGTATAACGGGCGCAGTGTGGAATAATGGGGTACTATATGGTTGTGTAGGCCAGCCGTTGCAAATGTGTTTTGACATTAAATCAAGCAACCCTTCTGCCTTATTGCAAGTGTCGCAGGATTTTTCATATGCATTTCCCGGAGCCACTATCTCATATTCCCCGGTGGGGGATTCCGTAAGAGGATGCCTGACATGGACTCCTACAGTTGCTGGGGGAGGAAAACGTTACATGCACCTTATTATCAAAGATCTGGAGTGTACCCCATTATCTGTTATGCGGCATCACAACAGGTCGTTTGCTGTAAGTATCTTCCCCCAGGTAAAAACGATCATAGACACCAAAATATGCCCTAATGAATCTGTCGTATTACAAACAACAGGCGGTAGCGGTGCTTACTCCTGGAGCATATTGCCGGGTGGCACAACTGCCAGCCTGAGTTGCACTAATTGTCCGGCTCCTGTAGCCTCCCCTTCCATTAAAACTACCTATGTAGTAAGCTCTGGCAATACTGTTTGCCCGGGTAACAGCAACTATGCTGATACGGTTACCGTAGATATACATACTGCACCTGTTACTACTCCTGCGATTACAATAAGCGTTTTACCTGCTACCACCATTAAGCAAGACTCCCAGGCTACCTTTACCGCTACAGTAGCTGGCTGCTCAAAACCACAATACCAATGGCAAAAGAACGGCAGCAATATACCTGGAGCATTCAACAATGTATGGAAAACAACGACCCTGAAAGATGGTGACATTATCACATGTAAACTAGTATGTGCAGATACATGCCCGCAACCAAGGGATACAGTCAGTACACCAATAACCATGACTGTCTTGTCATTTGTCACTGAGGCCCAAAGTGATAACAAAATTCACATTTACCCTAACCCAAACAATGGAATATTTACCATTTTATTGAATGAACAGTACCCGGATGAAACAGATATATTTGTAGAAAATATGTTCGGACAGGAAATAGTCAAAACTCAGATTTCCGGCAATACAGGACAGGTAACAATGCCAGGGGCAGTACCCGGCGTTTATTTACTAAGAGTAACCCGGAAAAACGTTGTCTACACGAAAAGGTTTATTGTACAATAAAAGCCCCGAAAACGAGGCTTTCTGTCCTGGAGGATAAGGGTATTTTTCATGAAGGGTAATACTTATGAGCTGCTTCTATGTCTGCGAAATTGATTGAAGTGTAATTGCTGATATATCAACAGTATTGCCTTATATACAACAACTAGTTATTGTTCATTAAAAATACTATACAGCATCCCGGGAAACTGAATAAACTATCTGCCGCCAGTACAAAATGGGTAACTGCCGGACTATTTTGGATAACTGCAATGTCTGCCTATGAGGTTTGTGCTAAAGGTTATTTATTAATTGCAGGATATGCTCGCGCTTGCGTTGAGATACCGGAACCTGAGTGCCATTGTCTAACACCAAAGTGCCGCCGTCAGCCTTTTCCATCCTCACAATCTTATTCAGGTTCACGAGGTGAGCGTGATGAGTTCTCACAAAATGGAATGGCGCTAACAGATCTTCATACTCCTTCAGCCCCTTAGAAATAAGTATCTCCCGTTTTTCAGTCAGGTTAAAATGAGTGTAAGAACCTTCAGCCCTGCAATGAATTATTTCCGAGACCTTGACAATATATATCGCATCACTATTACGCAGCACGATCTTTTTATCACTATTATAAAGCAATGCCTCCTGTAGCACTTTCACCTGGTTAATTGTGTCCCGTTGTTCTATATTCAACTTTGCTTTTGCAACAGCTGCAATAAGCTCTTCCGGGTCTACAGGTTTCAATAAAAAATCTATCGCACTGAATTTAAATGCATCAACTGCGTATTTGTTATAGGCAGTTACAAACACAAGTTGAAAAGTAACGGTTCCCAGCCTTGTCAATAGTTCCAGTCCGGTACCGTCATCCATTTCTACATCAAGAAATACTATGTCCGGCTTTATTTCATTTATTGCCGACAAACCCGAATTCACACCTTCAGCTTCATGAATATGCGTTATCTCCTCAGTACAAAATAAACTGAGCTGTTCTACCAGTGCAGTACGCACCTGCTCGCTATTATCAATGATCAGCGCCTTCATTTATGTGTATTAAAGGTAATTGCACCACCACAACTGTTCCCCGGGCCTCCTCTGCATTACCTACTTTATAAAATGCTTTTGATTTGTACTGCCGGTTTAGCAAAAATAACCTGTCTTTAATGATCTGTGTAGCCCTCGAAGGATATTTATTATCGTTGTTAGTATTGGCAAACCCCTTGCCATTGTCACTTACTATCACCTCTACTCCATAATCATTCATCCTGAATACAACAGAAATGGCACCCTTGTAGTCAATGTCTGCAAAACCGTGTTCTATCGAGTTTTCAATAAAAGGCTGGAGGATCATGCTGGGTATAGCTATGTCAGCAGTATCCATATCCTCATCAATGGTTATTTCATAATCAAATCTGTTTCTATATAGTAGCATTTGCGTGTCCAGATATTGCTTTAAGAAATCCACTTCATCCTCAACACATACCAGCTCTTTGTAGGTGCTCTCAAGGGTTATCCTCATTATTTTTGCCTGTTTAGACAAGTATGAAGCAACAGAAGCTATATCTTTTTCCCGCAGCGCATGTCCCTGAATGGCGGTCAAAGAATTGAAAAACAAATGTGGGTTAAGTCTTGCCCTGTTCAGTCTTTGTTCTACCTCAAGATACTCATTCTTCTTTTTCAGGATCTGTTGCCTGTAGTACATAAAAAAGGCAATTATTATCAATATGGATGAAAGGATCCCGCCAGTCAGGTACTTTATCTTTAGATTACTGATCTCCTTTTCCTGGCTTAACTCACGGATGGTGCGTTCGTTCTGTGCGCGGTTATATTTCTCCTCCAGTTCATTTACAGCTTTTGTTTTTTCAACCGACTCAACACTGTCCTTTATATCAAAATATTCCTCTATTGCGTTTAGCGCCAGCTTATAATCTTTCGATCTGTTTCCGCACTGATATAACAGGGCATAAGCATTCATCACTCCACCATATGAACCTATTTTTTGAGCATAGTACAGACAAGAATCAGCATATTTTTTCGTCTCAGAATATGCTTCAAGCTCCATATACACATGTGCTATGTCGCCACTGATCGTATATAATATATCATCATCCACTCCAGGTTGGCATATACGTTTGGCACTGTCCAAGTATATAAGTGCCTTCTTATAATTCTTCTTATAGAATTCGATGGCCTGCATTTTATTGTAAGTACGCACCAGTACATAGCGGTCATTCAATCGCAGGGCAGTAGCGTGCGCCGTTGCAGTAAAGTATTTGCAAGTATCAAAGTATCGCTCATGTTTCGTATCCTGGTATATGTGCAGGTACCTGGATGATAATTTGTTGTATAGATCCGCTTTCTCAGCAGAATAATTCATATTCTCAACAATAGGCTGCAGCATCCGGCAATACAATAGCGCTTTATCCGTCTGTTGTAGTTTATTGAACAGGAGCGATAAAAACGAGTATGAGTCAATGAGGTGTGCAGTATCCCTGTACCTTTCAGATAATGATAGTGCAAGCAACATGTCGGACAATGCCTTATCGAGCTTCGATTGCCTGTAATAACACTCAGCATTGTCTATCATGTTACCAACAATACGCCCGGAATCACAGTAAGAAAGGATCATTTCGCGCTCTCGCTGATAATATGCCAGTGCGGTGTCATAAGACCGTTGTTCAAAGGCAACCCTGCCCCTGTAACCATAATACCTGGAAATGCATATGACATCCGATCTTTTGTGCAGTGTCTCAATGATATGCAACACTGAATCATACTGTTCATGATCCAACAGGTTCGCTACCGCAGCACTATCAGCAAAACTGCAGCGGCAATCACCTTGCCGGGCATGAACCTTTGGGGCCAACAAGGCTAGCAATACAATAAAGGCTACAAATTTATTCAGGTGCATCCTTAACAATGATATTAGAAAATTACGCTTTTAAGACCTTATAAACCGGTACAAAGCATTAGAAATCAATTTAAACTCATAAGTGACGGCAAATCATTCATATCCGGCTATGAAATATCCATATCTGCAGCGATGGGATATAGCAAAAACAGGTACCGTAGGCAGAGCTTTTAAACTTCTGACGGATAGAGCTATAATCCCATTTGTCATTTAACCACAAGTTAATAATAAACAAACATAAGATACTGACATACAGATATTTAATGGAGAAACTGTTAATTAATGTTAAGTAAAACAGTAAACGTGCGGCACTTAACAAATAATAAAAAATCCCGCTTTGGGTGCGGGATAATGTAACATATAGCTTATGATAAAATTGGCGCCAGGCAGGCCGGCCGGGACGGTGAATTCCGTTATTCATATGGCATAAAAGGATTAACAAGCTGAAATAAACCGCCAACATTTATAACATCAAATATACAACTAAAATAACTAATTGCCAATTTTATTTTAATAATAATACTAAACTACAGGTACAGTGACAGCACTTATCACAATAACATATAATTTAACTGTATCTCCTGAATGCCGGTTGCAAACCGGATGACTTAACAGGAAAAGCTTTTGAAAAAGCTGCACAAATTGCATAAAAAAAGCTCCCAAAGGGAGCCTGGCGGAGAGAGAGGGATTCGAACCCCCGGACCTTTAACAGTCAACGGTTTTCAAGACCGCCGCATTCGACCACTCTGCCATCTCTCCGGGCGCAAAATTATATAAGCCGGTGGATTTTCAAAAAACTATTTTACGATTGGGTTATATTTTTTATAACACTATGTTAAATGGCTACCTCTAACTGTAAGCCACACAACCATTACGCGTCTTAAAACGTATATCAATTAAATTTGTAATTATGCTGAAGATCACAAAAATACTGGCCGGGGCTGTACTTTTAACCACACAGCTTACAGCTTGTGCACAAAACGGTAAATACACAGAATCAAAAACATTTAAAGACATGAACGAAACAACACCTGCATCTAAGAACGATAAACTGGAAGTAGCCACATTTGCAGCAGGGTGCTTTTGGTGTGTTGAGGCGCAGTATCAGCAACTGGATGGTGTGGAAAAAGTAGAATCAGGATATATCGGTGGCCATGTGGCCAACCCCACCTACAAACAGGTATGCACCGGCAATACAGGCCATGCAGAAGCTTGTAATATCTATTACGACCCTTCTAAAATATCTTACGATGAACTGCTGGCCGCATTTTGGGTAGCGCACGACCCTACCACCCTCAATCGCCAGGGCAATGATGTGGGTACGCAATACCGTTCTGCTATCTTCTACCATAACAAAGAGCAGAAAGAAAAAGCGGAGGAATACAAACGCAGGCTGAACGAAGAGGGCGCATTCAGGGGGCCGATAGTTACGGAGATATCTCCATATACCACGTTTTATAAAGCTGAGGACTACCATCAAAACTACTACAATGAGAATCCCAACCAGGGTTACTGCCAGTTTGTGGTAAAGCCCAAAATGGACAAATTCAAAAAGGTATTTGCCGATAAGCTGAAAAAATAATCTGAAACAGCATTTACTGACGGGATATATGTATTCGTAAAGAATATATATCCCGTTTTTTTGTTTGAAGTCTTCAGCGTTTCGCGCTACTTTTGAAAGCCTAAATCAGTTCCTATGCATTTATTGCTCACAAATATCAAACAGCTTTGTAATGTAGAACAAGGCAACGACAGGAAACCCTTTGTTGCGGGTGCAGATATGAAGAAAATGGACTGCCTTGAGAACGCCTGGCTTCTCCTGGAGGATGGTGTGATAAGCGATTTTGGTGATATGGAACACATCCATACCATACAGGCCGATAATGTACACGACGTAAACGGCGGACTGGTTTTACCTGCATGGGTCGATTCTCACACCCACCTGGTATTCGCCGCATCTCGCGAAGAAGAGTTTGTAGATCGCATCAACGGGCTAAGTTACGAGGAGATAGCCCGTCGAGGGGGTGGTATACTGAACTCTGCCGGCAAAATGGCGGGCATAGACGAGGTAAGACTGTTTGACGAAAGCCTGGAACGACTGCACAGGGTCATAGCACAGGGAACGGGTGCCATAGAGATAAAAAGTGGCTACGGATTGAGCCTGGAAGCTGAACTGAAAATGCTCCGTGTCATCAGGCGATTGAAAGAAGAAGAACTGATTCCCGTCAAAGCTACCTTTTTGGCAGCGCATGCATATCCTTCTGATTTTAAAGAAGATCATGAAGGTTACCTGAACCTTATTATCAATAAAATGCTACCAGTAATAGCCGACGAAGGACTGGCCGACTACATGGATGTATTCTGCGAGAAGGGGTTTTTCAGTGTGGATGAAACGGAGCGCCTGCTTGAAGCCGGATGGAAATATGGCCTCAAACCCAAGATACATGCCAACCAACTGCATCACTCCGGCGGTGTTCAGGTAGGGGTGAAGCATAAGGCCATCAGTGTAGACCACCTTGAGGCAGTGGGCGAAGAGGAGATAAATGCATTGAAGTCAGGAAGTACCATACCTACCCTCTTACCGGGTGCTGCATTCTTCCTGGGCATTGGCTACCAGCCTGCACGTAAGATCATTGATGCCGGCCTGCCGGTGTGCCTGGCTACCGACTACAATCCCGGCTCTTGTCCTTCGGGTAATATCCCATTGCTACTCACATTGGCCTGCACACAACTCAAAATGACACCTGAGGAGGCCATAAATGCAGTTACCATCAATGGAGCTGCCGCACTGGAGATGGCTGACCAAATGGGTAGCATAGCTGTGGGTAAAAAAGCTAACCTTATTATAACAAAGGAAATGCCCTCATTTTCATACATTCCGTATGATTTTGGCAATAATCCGGTTGAAAAAATGATATTATCAGGGCATATTGTATAGTTTTTTGGCTTTTTCAGGTTACTTTTGCTTCCCGCGTAAAAATTAAATATGGCAACAACAGCAGATATTCGCAACGGCATCATCCTGAAGTTAGATGGTAGCCTGTACTCAGTAGTAGAATTCGGCCAGAACAAAACAGCCCGTGCGGCTGCCAAAGTCTGGGCAAAACTTAAAGGTGTAGATAACACACGGTCTATTGAACACACCTGGAACTCAGGAGATACCATTTTCCCGGTTCGTATCGAAAAGCGTACGTTCCAGTTCCTGTACAAAGATGACATGGGCTACAACTTCATGGACAATGAGACCTTTGAACAGATAACGATGCCTGAATCGGCTATAGACAATCCTGCATTGTACAAAGACGGACAGGAGTGCTATATCAACGTAAATACCGAAACAGAACAACCTATGAATGTGGAACTGCCCGCAAACATAGTAATGGAGGTTACCTATACAGAGCCGGGCCTTAAAGGCGATACCGCAACACGTACCTTAAAGCAGGCTACTGTTGAAACAGGAGCTACCGTTAACGTTCCTCTTTTTGTGAACGAAGGCGAAAAAATAAGAATTGATACAAAAACAGGCGCCTATATGGAGCGTGTAAAAGAATAAATTACCCATCAATAAAATTTAAACTATGGATTTAAAGCAGATTCAGGAGCTGATAAAAGCTGTCAACAAATCTGAACTCAGTGAATTGAGTATAAAGGATGGTGATTTTGAAATTACTATCAAACAAGAGCAAAAGGGTGAACAACAGGTAGTGACAGTTCAGGCACCACAACCGGTTGCTCAGCAACTGGTAGCACCTGCTCCTCAGGCAGTACCGGCTGCAGAAGCACCTGCTGCAACTCCCGCTCCTGCTCCGGCAGCTGACAACACGATCACTATCAAGTCTCCGATGATCGGAACTTTCTATCGTAGTGGTAAACCCGGCGAGCCTCCGTTTGTAAGTGTTGGAGACAGCATTGCTGCTGGTGACCATATATGCATCATCGAGGCAATGAAACTGTTCAACGAGATAGAATCAGAGGTGAACGGTAAGATCGTAAAAGTGCTCGTGGATGATGCATCTCCGGTAGAATTCGATCAGCCCCTTTTCCTGGTTGAACCTGCGTAATACTATTTTTTATAATGGCTCAATTGCTCAATTTGTTGATAAAACAATGAGTAACTGAGCCATTGAGACATTAAGCAATTAACAACATATGTTTAAGAAGATATTGATAGCAAACAGGGGTGAAATAGCTTTGCGTGTGATACGCACCTGCCGCGAAATGGGTATCAGCACGGTAGCGGTCTACTCTACTGCCGATGCTGACAGCCTGCACGTACGTTTTGCCGACGAGGCAGTATGTATCGGTAAGCCACAGAGCTCCGACTCTTACCTAAATATTCCACGTATCATGGCAGCGGCTGAGATAACCAATGCCGATGCTATACATCCGGGCTATGGTTTTCTTGCCGAGAATGCTGAATTTGCAGACATCTGTGCCGGTTACAACATCAAATTCATAGGGCCTAATTCTGAAATGATGCGCTTGATGGGTGACAAGATCACCGCCAAAGATACCATGATAAAGGCCGGTGTACCGGTTATCCCGGGCTCTGAAGGACTGTTAAGCGGCCCTGCAGAAGCTAAAAAACTTGCAGCAGACATGGGCTATCCTGTACTGTTGAAAGCAACAGCAGGTGGTGGCGGTAAGGGTATGCGCCTGGTGTGGAAAGAAGAAGAGATAGAAAAAGCATTTGAAAGTGCCCGTAGCGAAGCTGCAGCTGCATTTGGCAACGATGGCATCTATATGGAAAAATTTGTTGAAGAACCACGCCATATAGAGATACAGATTGCCGGCGATCAGTTTGGCAATGTCTGCCACCTCAGCGAGCGCGACTGCTCTATTCAGCGTCGTCACCAGAAATTGGTAGAAGAGTCCCCTTCTCCTTTTATGACACCTGAACTGCGCGAAGCGATGGGTGAGGCTGCTATCAAAGCGGCCAAAGCCATCAACTACGAGAGCGTGGGCACTATTGAGTTCCTGGTAGACAAACACAGAAATTTCTACTTTATGGAGATGAACACCCGTATACAGGTAGAACACTGTGTTACGGAAGAGGTGATCAACTTCGACCTGATAAAAGAGCAGATCAAAATAGCTGCCGGTATTGAGATCAGCGGTAAGAACTACCTGCCTGAGATGCACGCTATCGAATGCCGTATCAATGCAGAAGACCCTTACAACGATTTCAGGCCCAGCCCCGGCAAAATAACGGTATTGCACACCCCAGGTGGACATGGTGTACGCGTAGACTCACATATATACGCAGGCTATACCATACCTCCCTACTACGACTCAATGATAGGCAAGCTGATAGCCGTAGCGCAAACACGCGAAGAAGCTATCAACACAATGGAGCGCGCACTGAGCGAGTATGTGATAGAAGGTGTTAAGACCACTATCCCGTTCCACCTGCAATTAATGAAAGACGAAAAGTTCCGCAGCGGCGATTTCAACACCAAGTTCATTGAAAGCTTCGTACTGGAATAGTACTTCATAACACGACAGTGAAAGGCGTTGAGTGTGCTCAACGCCTTTTTTCCTTAACTTTTTGCCTGAGTCTGCATTGTTGCCTAAGCAATGGCGCAGCTAACCACCTTTTTTGACGTTTTCATACCTTATTTCTTTGTGGTTATGCGGTACATTTGAATCACAAAAGATAAAGCTATGGCGATCATCAATCCACATATAAATTTCAACGGCAATGCTGAAGAAGCATTTATGTTTTACAAGTCAGTATTTGGAGGTGACTTTTCAAAGATCATCCGTTTCAAAGACATTTCTGGCCCCGAAATGCCCATTGCCGAAAAAGACGAGAATAAGCTCATGCACATTGCATTGCCGATAGGGAAAAACAATAAGTTGATGGCCAACGATGTCCCAGAATTTATGGGAAAGGTAAACGAGCGGGAGCATAGGAGTAAGATATCTGTAAGCACCGAAAGCAAGGAAGAAGCTGATCAATTATTCAACGGACTTTCGGCAGGTGGAGAAATAGAAGTACCCATCACAGAGAGTTTCGGAGGAGCCTACTTTGGTATGTTCAGAGATAAATATGGCATTGAGTGGATGGTAGAGTTTGACCCCGGCAAGTGAGGGAATCTATATGTTGCAATTCCCTAACCGGTAAGGCATGACACCGAACCAACCGGTCCTCCGGGTCATGGATGTCCTACTGAACGAAACAGCGATACATGAGGTAATGCAGGAGATAAAAGCAATTGGCACACGGCTAACTATTTCCACATATGTCCACTGCATTGAATACGACAATTACTTTAAAGTAGCGATCATCTGAGGGTTGGCACTATCTCCAACTCGTCATCACCCTACTCCAGTATCTCCACCACTTTGGTAGGCTCTATGTTGGCATTACGCATAGATACATTTCTGGCTACATTACGTGCCAGATCGAGGAATATCCCCCTGGAAGGATTGGTCTCATCCAATGCAGCCGGCATACCTATATCCCCCCCCTCGCGTATGTTTTGTACAATAGGTACTTCGCCCAGGTATGGCAGTTCAAACTGTTCGGCCATTTTGTGCGCACCACCTTTACCAAACAGGTAATATTTATTCTCAGGCAGTTCGGCAGGTGTGAAATATGCCATATTTTCTACTATACCTAGTATAGGTATGTTTATCTGCGGTTGTTTAAACATCATGATGGCCTTTTTTGCGTCAGCCGCAGCCACTGCCTGTGGTGTAGATACGATAACGGCTCCCGTAACCGGAACAGCCTGCACAAGGGTAAGGTGTATATCGCCCGTACCCGGAGGCAGGTCTATCACAAGGTAATCCAGGTCGCCCCAGTGTACATCGGTGATGAATTGTTTGAGTGCAGAGCTGGCAATGGGTCCTCTCCAAACCACTGCCTGTTTCTCGTCTACCAGCAGCCCAATACTCATGGCTTTGATACCATGCCTTTCTATTGGTACGATCTTGCCTTTACCCGTTCCGTCCGGGTCTGTCATTTTAGGTCGTTCGTCGCGTATGCCCAGCATAATAGGTATAGAAGGGCCATAAATGTCGGCGTCCAATATACCCACTTTCGCACCCTCTTCAGCCAGGGCAATAGCCAGGTTGACCGCCACCGTAGACTTACCTACCCCGCCTTTGCCGGAGCCTACGGCTATAATGTTCTTAACATTGGGCAGCAATGCGAGGTTATCTTTACGGTTGCTATTCACATTTGAGGTCATTTTTACAGTAACAACGGCATCTTTGGTCACCAGCAGATGTATGGCATTGATACAGGCTTTTTCTATCATCTCCTTCATAGGGCAGGCCGGTGTTGTCAACACCACTGTAAACGACACATTATTGCCGTTTATCTCAATATCCTTCACCATATTCAGGGTCACGAGGTCTTTGCCCAGGTCCGGGTCATCTACATTACTCAATGCCTTTAAAACCGCTTCTTTCGTAATCATACTAAACCTTTGTTAAAGTAAAATGTGTGTTATGCAAAAGTAAGCCATAGAGTTTTTCTTTGTGCATAAATCAATACCTGATTACTGATAGTTTTATTAGTTATATTGATATGATGATTAAATCGGTTTTATAGATAGGCTAAAACTCTGTAAATTTGACGAAATGCGTATGAGACCAAGGGTGTACAGCCTGTTATTAGCAACCGGCCTTTTATTGGCGAATAGTTCATTTGCACAGAACGAAGAAGAAAAAATCGTGCAGATAAATGGGGTCACAATGACTGCCGACAGCCTGCGTGCCGTGCCGGGTGCGGTGATCATGCTGAAGAACAACTACAGGGGTACTATCTCTAACGAGTTGGGTGTCTTCTCAATTGTCGCACACAAAGGTGACACACTTGTGTTTACAGAGCTGGGATTTCGCCCGAAAGAGTTCATCATTCCTCATGAAATTGATGGCCATTATTTCTCAATGGTACAACTGATGACACAGGACACATTTTACCTGCAGGAAACCATTATACGCCCATACCCTACACGAGAAGAATTCAACTACGCATTCAAATATTGGGATGTTCCCGATGACCGCTATGAAAGGGCCAGGAAAAACACTGAGGCTTTAATGCTGCGTGCGCTGGCTTATACTATTCCTAAAGATGGTGGTGAAAATCAAAGTGCCTACCAGAATATCCAGGCACAGAAAGCTGTATATTATGGTCAGCAACCACCCAGCAATTGGTTTAACCCATTGGCATGGGCTGAATTTTATGAAGCCTGGAAACGAGGCGATTTCAAGAAAAGAAAATACTAAGATTACTTACCTCCGTTTGCACGCAGGTCATCCAGGCATTTGGGATCCAGTTCAGGTATCTTTTCTCCTGTAAATACGTTCATGTAGTCGGTTGTCTGCATTTGGTAGTTCATCAGGCAGCCCGGCACATCACAGTGCTTACCATTTGCTTCGTCCTGGTGGTTTGATTGCAGTGCAGAGCCAAGGTTGACCAGGCCAAAAATATGTCCTAATTCGTGCTCCAAAACAGCAGTCATTGCAGCTGCGTATGTAGGTTGTCCTTCTGCTCCTGAATGTTCATCGATGATACCGCCAAATAATGCTACAGAAGTATTTTTATAAGCGACACCCAATATATTCTTCTCGTAATAGTCACCTTCTGTAAGCAGAATGAACAAACCCAGTGTGTCAATACCATCCTCACCTGTTACCTGGAATTGTTCGCGATATTGCTTTTCGATATTGATCAGGTCGTTGACATAAAGATTGCCTCCCTGCAGCGGAATATTTGCATAGGAAACGTAGATACCGTTTGGTTTATGGCAATATTTGTCAAGAAATGCAACAGCTGCCTGCACAACACTATCCGGGAAAGGGTGTTTATTAACGTTGCAAAACTGAACGTTAATAGCTTTGTACTTTGCTGCACTTAAAAAGTCGTTGGCAGAAAGCCCTACGGACCTGTTATCGTAGGTTTGAGTTGGATTGACAACAGGTACTGTATAACCTATCTTATCCCTTTTGCAGGAAACAAAGGCCACAACAATTACCCATATTGTCAAAAGCTTTTTCATAGTACACCTTATTATAATTTACAACATTACAAAAACCTTGCCTAACTACAATTATGTATGTAATGCAATAACATATCATTAGCAAAAGGAATGACAGGCTATTACAAATAGGCAATTTGGCATATATTTAGTTATGAATATTAAGTTACTCATCGTCATTTTAGTATTGTCCGGCTACACTAGCGCAAGGGCGCAAAATCAGTATGAGATCGACAGCCTGTCGGAACTACTGGCCAATAAGCACCTGCATGATACTGCCAAGGTAGATATATATAATGAACTGGCTTTTTCGTTGAGGGCTGTTGACAAAGATCTTGCTCTCGCCTACCTAGATACAGCTAAGATACTGGCTGAAAGAAATGATTATACAGAAGGGCTGTGCGGTATATACAACAGGTATGGTATCATTTATAAAAACTGGAACAAGGCCGACGAAGCGATCACCTACTATGAAAAGAGTGTAGAACTGGCTCGCGAACTCAACGATAAAGGACTGATAGCAGATGTTTATAATAACCTAGGCAATGTTTACCGTATGCAAGGGAAACAGACAAATGCCGCAGAATCCTTTATTGAAGCACTGAAATTGCGCGAAGAGATCGATGATATACAAGGAGAAGCGGCAGCACACAACAACCTGGCCTATTTGTATGCCGATCAAAAGAACTACCCTCTTGCCATAGAGAACAACCTGAAAGCAATAGAACTGTTTGGTATTGCAAAAGACTCTTTCGAGCTAGGCCGGGCCAATGGATACATGGGTTATATATACTACTTCCAGAGTATTTACGACAGTGCAATTGCTTACAACAACAAGGCACTTGATATTTTCAAAAAGCTGGGAGACCAGTATGAGACTGCAACACTACTGAGTAATGGCGGGAATATTTATGCTGAAAGCGGATCTCCTCAAAAGGGATTGCCATTACATAAACAGGCACTGGCTATCCAAACTGAATTGGGCGATAGTGTGGGTATGTATACTTCGCACCTGAGTCTTGCGCAAACCTACCTGATGCTGCACAAAACGGACCTAGCAGAGCAGCATATTAATACAGCCATGGCTATTCTTAAGAAGATAGAAGGTATCATCAACATGTACATGGATTCCTACCTGATATCATCGCAGATATACAAAGCTAAAGGTGATTATAAAAAGGCTTATGAGTACATGATAGATTATACAAAGCTGAACGACTCGTTGGTGAATGAAAGTAATAGCCGAACTATTACAGAGTTACAAACAAAGTATGATACAGAAAAGAAAGATCATGAGATTGAAACAAACAAACTGGAACTGGCCAATAACCAAATCGCAATCAGGCAAAAAAATATAATCGCAATTGCGTTGACTATACTTATTATTGTTATCCTTATTATTTCCTATCTGTTATACAACCGTTATAAACTGCATAAACAACAGGAACTTAATGAAGAGATCATCCGACAGCAGAATATAAGGAGTAAAGCTGTTATAGATGCAGAAGAGCGAGAACGTACCCGTATAGCAAAAGACCTTCACGATGGTATCGGGCAACAATTATCTGCAATAAAACTGATGACCTCAGCTCTGGAACACCCTCCTCAGTCAGATACTGACAGAAGCGAACAATTATCAACGCTTAAAAACACACTGGATGAAGCGATTAAAGAGATAAGGGCGGTTTCTCACAATATGATGCCTAATGCCTTATTCAAATTAGGGCTAAGTAGCGCTATACGTGAATTTGTTGATAAAATAACTGCTACAGGTTTACTAAAAATAAACCTTGAAATAGTAGGACTTACACGCCAACTGGATAAAACTACCGAGATCATACTATACAGAGTGATTCAGGAATTAGTAAACAATGTGATCAAACATTCAGGTGCAAACATGTTAGGCATACAGATCGTTGATCATGACAATAAAACATTGAATATTATTGTTGAAGATAACGGAAAGGGGTTCGATACAAGTAAAAAGTCAAATTTCGAGGGAATAGGTCTTAAGAATATTATATCCAGGATAGAATACCTGGACGGAACTGTTGATTTTGATTCTACTATCGGCCGTGGTACAACTATAATCATAGATATACCTATATAATTGACAGTTGTTCTTCCGGACGGACAACCTGTATAAAACAAAAGACCCCTCAACAAAAAAGTTGAGGGGTCTTTCAGTAAATATGGCAGCTACCTACTCTCCCGCCTTAGCAGTACCATCGGCCATGAGGGGCTTAACTTCTCTGTTCGGAATGGGAAGAGGTGAACACCCTCGGCAATACCACCATAAGATCTTTAGTCATTGCCTTTTGGACTATAATAATATCGACATATCGGGAACAATTGATCTTGTATTAACGAACATGATTCTTAAAAAACTTGTTCTGATCTACCCTTCAAGAGTAAATAAAGTTAAAGCTTACGTGCAATTAGTACTACTCGGCTTTGATGTCACCACCTTTACACCTGTAGCCTATCAACGTCATCGTCTTTGACGGCACTTAAAAGTAAATTCATCTAGTGGAAGGTTTCGCGCTTAGATGCTTTCAGCGCTTATCCTGGCTGTACATAGCTACTCTGCACTGCACCTGGCGGCACAACAGATACACCAGCGGTACATACGACCCGGTCCTCTCGTACTAAGGTCATGTCCACGCAATTTACTAACGCCCACCACAGATAGAGACCGAACTGTCTTGCGACGTTCTGAACCCAGTTCACGTGCCACTTTAATGGGCGAACAGCCCAACCCTTGGGACCTTCTCCAGCCCCAGGATGTGACGAACCGACATCGAGGTGCCAAACCTCCCCGTCGATATGAGCTCTTGGGGGAGATCAGCCTGTTATCCCCGGAGTACCTTTTATCCTTTGAGCGATGGCCCTTCCATACAGAACCACCGGATCACTTTAGCCTGCTTTCGCACCTGTTCGGCTGGTCAGCCTCACAGTCAAGCACCCTTATACTAATACGCTCTATGTACGATTACCAACCGTACTGAGGGCACCTTTGCGAGCCTCCGTTACTTTTTAGGAGGCGACCACCCCAGTCAAACTACCCACCATGCAATGTCTCCCATCTTCAATGGGATTAGACTCTAAATAACAGAAGGTTGGTATTTCAACGATGACTCCACAAATGCTGGCGCACCTGCTTCACAGTCTCCCAACTATACTACACATCTGTTATCCAAAATCAATGCAAAGTTGTAGTGAAGGTTCACGGGGTCTTTTCGTCCCGTGGCGGGTAACCGGCATCTTCACCGATACTACAATTTCACCGGGCTCGCGGAGGAGACAGTGTTCAACTCATTAGACCATTCGTGCAGGTCGGAACTTACCCGACAAGGAATTTCGCTACCTTAGGACCGTTATAGTTACGGCCGCCGTTTACCGGGGCTTCAGTCGCAAGCTTCAGATTACTCCTGACAAGCTTCCTTAACCTTCCGGCACCGGGCAGGTATCAGGCTCTATACGTCTTCTTTCGAATTTGCAGGGCCCTATGTTTTTGCTAAACAGTTGGTTGAACCATTTCACTGAGTCCCGCCGAAGCGGGATAGCTTTATCCCGAAGTTACAGCTATAATTTGCCTAGTTCCTTCTCCGCGGCTCACCCGAGCGCCTTAGAATACTCATCTCGACTACCTGTGTCGGTTTACGGTACGGGTTGTTAATAACATAACTTAGAGGTTTTTCTCGTGAGCAGGATTACAGCCACTATCTCGCCGGCCGAAGCCTTAGAGTACTATCACGTTCGTCACATCCGGCGGATTTGCCTACCAGACGTATAACTACACGCTTTAACGAGGTATTCCGTCACCTCGCGGGCTTTTCACTTCTCCGTCACCCCATCGAATTATTAACAAGTACTGGAATATTAACCAGTTTTCCATCAGCTTCCCCTTTCGGGTACGCCTAAGGACCCGACTAACCCTGATCCGATTAGCGTTGATCAGGAACCCTTAGTCTTTCGGCGAAGCAGTTTTTCACTGCTTTTATCGTTACTTATACCTACATTTTCTTTTCTAAACGCTCCAACATACCTTACGGTACACCTTCAACGCAGTTTAGAATGCTCCCCTACCATCACGCCCGAAAGCGTGATCTATATCTTCGGTACTATGTTTGATGCCCGATCATTTTCCGTGCCCGAACCCTCGACCAGTGAGCTGTTACGCACTCTTTAAATGAATGGCTGCTTCCAAGCCAACATCCTGGCTGTCTTAGGGTTCGAACTTCGTTTGTTCAACTTAACATAGATTTAGGGACCTTAGATGATAGTCTGGGTTATTTCCCTCTCGGCCATGGACCTTAGCGCCCACAGCCTCACTGCCATACATATATCATAGCATTCGGAGTTTGTCAGGGTTTGGTAGGCGGTGAAGCCCCCTAGCCCAGTCAGTAGCTCTACCTCTATGATACATTAATTTATGACGCTGTTCCTAAAAACATTTCGGGGAGAACGAGCTATCTCTCAGTTTGATTGGCCTTTCACCCCTATCCACAGGTCATCTCAAAACTTTTCAACGTTTACGAGTTCGGCCCTCCAGTTAGTTTTACCTAACCTTCAGCCTGCCCATGGATAGATCACAAAGTTTCGCGTCTGCCCCCACTGACTATATCGCCCTATTCGGACTCGCTTTCGCTGCGGCTCCGTTACTTAAGAACTTAACCTCGCCAGTGAGGAGCAACTCGTAGGTTCATTATGCAAAAGGCACGCCGTCACCCCAAAGGGCTCCGACCGCTTGTAAGCGTACGGTTTCAGGTACTATTTCACTCTCCTGTTCGGAGTACTTTTCACCTTTCCCTTACGGTACTGGTTCACTATCGGTCACTAAGGAGTATTTAGCCTTACCGGATGGTGCCGGCAGATTCAGGCAGGATTCCTCCGGTCCCGCCTTACTCAGGATACTACGCGTCCCGGACAATTTACACCTACAGGGCTTTCACCTTGTTTCGCCCAACTTTCCAGATGGTTCAGTTTGATGTCCGTTTCTAAATGTAGTCCTACAACCCCAGGGGAGCACGCCCCCCTGGTTTGGGCTTTTCCCTGTTCGCTCGCCACTACTTAGGGAATCATTTGTTATTTTCTTTTCCTCCGGGTACTTAGATGTTTCAGTTCCCCGGGTTAGCTCTCTTTCGAGTAATACACCTTCAGTGTATTAGGTTGTCCCATTCGGAAATCTATGATTATATCGCTTGTATGCAGCTTATCATAGCTTATCGCAGCTTACCACGTCCTTCATCGCCTCTTAGTGCCTAGGCATCCACCATACGCCCTTATTCGCTTTAAATATTTTTAGTGCTTTAGAAAAAACACGTTCTACAAAAAAAATTGCTACCCAATATGTCAAAGAACTTCGAGATCTTAAAAAACCTCTTGCTGATGTTAAGGACTTGAACCCAATGTACAGCCTGGTTACTGTTACATCATTTATATCTTACCACTCAATACCCATCCCCTCAGTCAAAAAAAGTGGAGGATATCGGAGTCGAACCGATGACCCCCTGCGTGCAAGGCAGGTGCTCTAGCCAGCTGAGCTAACCCCCCATCGGTAATAAGATACCTTACTATTATTAAGAACTTCAAAAAAAAGTAGACCCGCCCAGACTTGAACTGGGGACCTCTACATTATCAGTGTAGCGCTCTAACCACCTGAGCTACGGATCTATTTAAACCCCAACCCCTAAAGGGGCACAGTTTCATCAGATCCTTACTTCCGCATTAACCCCTAAGCGGCAGAACTATTCTACAAAGAACAATATCTTGAAAGATGGAAAAAAAACAACAGCTACCAGGCTCTAGCTCTAAAAAGGAGGTATTCCAGCCGCACCTTCCGGTACGGCTACCTTGTTACGACTTAGCCCCAGTTACCAGTTTTACCCTAGGCGGCTCCTTGCGGTTACCGACTTTAGGTACACCCGGCTTCCATGGCTTGACGGGCGGTGTGTACAAGGTCCGGGAACGTATTCACCGCGCCATTGCTGATGCGCGATTACTAGCGATTCCAGCTTCATGAGGTCGAGTTGCAGACCTCAATCTGAACTGAGAAGAGGTTTTTGAGATTAGCTTCCTGTTACCAGGTCGCTGCCCTTTGTCCTCCCCATTGTAGTACGTGTGTAGCCCTGGGCATAAAGGCCATGATGACTTGACATCGTCCCCTCCTTCCTCGCGTCTTACGACGGCAGTTTCTTCAGAGTTCCCACCATTACGTGCTGGCAACTGAAGATGGGGGTTGCGCTCGTTGCGGGACTTAACCCAACACCTCACGGCACGAGCTGACGACAGCCATGCAGCACCTTGCTAGCAGTGTATTGCTACAAAATCGGCTTTCACCGACGGTCTCCTAGCATTCTAGCCCAGGTAAGGTTCCTCGCGTATCATCGAATTAAACCACATACTCCACCGCTTGTGCGGACCCCCGTCAATTCCTTTGAGTTTCATCCTTGCGGACGTACTTCCCAGGTGGATTACTTAATGCTTTCGCTCAGACACACACTGTGTATCGCGTATGTCGAGTAATCATCGTTTAGGGCGTGGACTACCAGGGTATCTAATCCTGTTCGCTACCCACGCTTTCGTGCCTCAGCGTCAATGTTCGTTCAGCCAGCTGCCTACGCAATCGGTGTTCTATATCATATCTATGCATTTCACCGCTACATGATATATTCCGCCAACCTCAACGAAATTCAAGATAAATAGTATCAAAGGCAGTTTCCGGGTTGAGCCCGGAGATTTCACCTCTGACTTAAATATCCGCCTACACACCCTTTAAACCCAGTAAATCCGGATAACGCTTGCACCCTCCGTATTACCGCGGCTGCTGGCACGGAGTTAGCCGGTGCTTATTCATATGGTACCGTCGGACGGAGTAGAAACCCCGGTTTTCTTCCCATATAAAAGAAGTTTACAACCCAGAAGGCCGTCATCCTCCACGCGGCATGGCTGGTTCAGACTTGCGTCCATTGACCAATATTCCTCACTGCTGCCTCCCGTAGGAGTCGGGCCCGTGTCTCAGTGCCCGTGTGGCTGGTCGTGCTCTCACACCAGCTACCCATCGCCGACTTGGTGGGCCGTTACCCCGCCAACTATCTAATGGGACGCACGCCAATCCTTTACCAATAAATTTTTAATGAAAAGAAGATGCCTTCCTCGCATACTATGGGGTCTTAATCCGAATTTCTCCGGGCTATCCCCCAGTAAAGGGTATGTTGCGTACGTGTTCCGCACCCGTTTGCCGGTCGCCAGCGTCCGAAGACCTGCTGCCCCTCGACTTGCATGTGTTAAGCCTGCCGCTAGCGTTCATCCTGAGCCAGGATCAAACTCTCCATTGTAAATGAATTGTTCGTTCACTGACTAATTACTCATTTTTTAAAAAGAGAATCAGACGTGTAACTTAATTTGTTACGCTATTGTGGTTCCCGCCATCGGCGGGACCTTACCTGGCAATACAGAACTTCATCTGTATCGCGCTGTTGTTTTTTTTATTTCCAATCTTTCAAAGAACTTCAGAAATCTTCATGGCTTAAATACCACTCAATCTCTTCTGTAAGTGATGAGGAGTTGAACCCCGATCCGCAGCCTCTATACCGCTTCACTATTACTATCTTAAGAACTATTTGTTACCTTTTCGTTACCGCTTTCCCCGCTAACGGAGTGCAAAGGTAGAAGTTAAAATTCAATGCACAAAATTATTTTCCAAAATAGTTATTCACACTGTTTTGGTCATTATTACAACGCCATAAAATACCTTGGAAATTTGCTAAAGAACTTTCCGTTTTTGCTTGAACGGGCTGCAAAGGTATAGAGCATTTTATTCACCACAAAATCTTTTTTCAAAAAATCCTGAACTTTTTTCAAAAGGGTTGTCCTGTTTGTAATTTGACTATATTTATTAGCAACATCAAATACGCTTACAAACATGATAAAACAAATAGCCGGGTGCTTACTGGCGGGCATTGTACTGTTCTCGTCGGCCTGTAAAGAAACAGACCCTATGATAAATGACGTGCTGAATGAAAAGATGCGTGATACATTGAAAAAGGTCTACCCCAGCCTTCTTAACTCACAGATACGTGTTGAAGTTCATGATTTCCAGGATGTAACAATATTGCTGGGCGATAAGGAACTGTTTGCCAAAACAGATGAGCAACTACAGGAAGTAACCAAAAACATAGCAGCAATAACCTACCATCTGTATAATGAGAACAACTACCTGGATGAAGGCAAGGTAATATTTATAGAAAAGGAACGCGAATTACCATCGGACAGTGACCCCAGAAAAGAATATGATATGCACCTGGAAACATTCAAAAAGAAGTAACGACCCAACCATATGGCCACGAAAAATACAAATGAGCCAACGAATTCAATAGCTCAGAACAAACTGCTCCTCTTATCTTTTGTTGAAGGTTCTTGTGTAATGATCGCCGAACTGGCAGGTGGCAAGATGCTGGCTCCTTTTTTCGGGTCCTCTCTGTATGTCTGGGCCTCTACCCTGGCCATTACACTGGGTGCACTGACCATTGGATATTATATAGGCGGTGAACTTAGTAAGCAGGCACAAGCAAAAAGGAATAATACACTTTTTACCATCATAGCTGCTGCAGCTGCACTTGTTATCATAATGCCATTATCGGCCAATACTATTATGAGTAAGGCCATTGAAATGCCCTTCCTTGCAGGGATGATCATTTCGCAGCTCTTTTTTCTATTACCCCCGATATTATGTATGGGTATTGTCAGCCCGATGCTAATAGGATTAATCGGAGAAAACAACCCTTCAGGTAAAGCAGCAGGACTGGTATATGCCGTATCTACCTCGGGAGGAGTAATAGCAACTTTAATAACAGGTTTCTGGCTGGTACCTGTCGCGGGCATTGCCATACCCTGTGTTGTAGCGGGCATCTTACTTTTCGCACTTAACCTGTTTATATTAAGACCCAAAAAGAAAACAGGTGCCATTGCCGTAATTGTATTGCTGATCCCGTCTTCGTTCTTTATTTATAATAACAGGCAGGATAATACTTATAAATATGATATTCTTTACCACAGCGAGGGTATCTTAGGACAGATAAAAGTGATGGATTTTGAATACAGGCTCAGGGATAAAACCTTCCGCACCCGGAGTATGTTGGTGAACCATATCTGGCAGACTTGGATCAACAGCAATGACAATGATTTCAGTCTTTTGTTCTATACCCGATTTTCCAGGGCATTGATATCTACCTTGCCTGAAGGAAGCAATGCTTTACTTATCGGACTGGGAGGAGGCAGCGTAGCTAAACAACTTGAGAACAAGAACATTAACTACGACGCGGTAGAAATAGATGGCAGGTTGCCTGAACTGGCGGAAAAATATTTCGGGTTGAAAAGTGCTGTTGCCAATACAACTATAGACGACGGGAGACACTTTATAAATGTGTGTAAGAAGAAGTATGACCTGGTAATAATTGACGCATTGCTGGGCGACAGTGTCCCTTCATACCTCCTGAGTCTGGAATGCTTCAATAAGATAAAAGACCTGTTAAATCCTGATGGTAAGATATTCATTGAATTTGATGGATTTGAAGAAGGCACCAACGGAATGGCACAACAACTTTTACTGAATACAATTCAAAAATCCGGGCTGACTTGCCAGACCTATGCCACAGTAAGGGGTAGTACCAAAGGTGACATCATGTATATTGCCGGTATTGGTGACAACAAAAATTATGACACCGCTCATGTAATTGCTGACTTTTTCTTTCCTGTTTCCGGCCAGTTAAGCAGTTTTGCAATTGACCTTCCTAATACAACAAAAGACATCATCACTGACGATTATCCGGTTGTAGACTTCTATATAAAAGACCATGTTGCCAGCTTCAGGCAAGAGTATATGATAGAATACGACAAAGACTTCCTTATGGACAATGTGCCATTCTTTCACTAAAAAAGGTGCAACATTTAGCTGTTGCACCTTTTTACATAAGTTTCAGGCTAGCTATTTCTTATCATCTTCCGGGTACAGGATACCTGTATACTGACTGCCTGAGAATACTTTATTGGCAGCTTCTTTAATATCGTTTACCGTCAGTTTGTCTATCCACGCGTCGTAGTCCAGCTTATTATCCTTGCTTCTACCCCAGAATAACACGCCTTGTATTGAACTTGCCCACCATGAATTCTTTTCAATACTTTCCCTGTGCTGCTCGTGCCATTGGCTTTTAACTTTATCCAGGTCTTCTTTTTTGGGGCCATCCTTTTTTATTTCGGCTACTACTTCATCGGCAGCCTTTATCAGTTTATCTACATTTTCAGGACCACACGGTAGTTGCAGTGTAATAGTATAGTTCTCATATGGTTCTTTTTCAACACCGGCTCTGTATCCTCCTCCATATATACCACCTAGTTTTTCACGCAATTCTTCGATCACCCTTATATTCAAAACTTCAGCCAAAGCGCTAACTTTAAGGGCAAAGTCTTCTGAATACTTAGCCTCACCATGCACAAATGACAGAATCATACTTTTGGGCTCGGAACCTTTATAATACTTAAGCGTTTTATTTCCAGAAACAGGTCGTACACCATTATCCTTGAACGATGGTAACTTTCCTGTTTGAGGTAAACTGCCAATATATTTCTCGATGAGGGGAACGATTGATTTATTATCGACATTACCAACTATGACAAACTCGTAACCATCGGCAGAACTGAACTCATTATTATAGATGTCCACAATCCTTTTCATCGATAACGATTCAAAATCCTTTGGTTTGGGTATTGGAGATGGGGCCAGTGGGTTTTTCGCGTAGTAATCTCCGATCAAAGTATCGATAAAAGCCACTGTGGGGTTAGCTGACAGGAATTGCAATTGTGTGATCTCTTTCTTTTTATATGCTTCAAACAGTTCTTTATCGGTACGTGGATTTGTAAGTTTCAGATACATCAACCGGAACATATCTTCCACATCTTTTACGGTGCTGCTACCCGAGATAGTATTAGCTACATCACCTATCCGCATGCTCACGCTCAAGGTCTTACCAGCCATTGCTTTGGTCAGGTCTGTAGGCGTAAACTGCCCGTAGCCCATCGATGCTATCACATCAGTTGCATACTGCACATTATTCACGTCAGCTACGCCGTAGTTACCAGATCCACCCTTTTTTATACCTCGGATGATTATCTCATCACTTTTAAACTGTGTTGGCTTTGTCGTTACCTTTATTCCGTTACTCAACGTGTAAGTAACCGCATCAAAACCTTCTACTTTTGTCAGCTTTGTAACTTTTCCGGGTACAGGCTCTTTTTGCAAAAGGTTTGTTGCTACCTTATTCTCTTCAGTTTGTTTCACTTCCTGTTCAAAGCCGGCCTGTGTCATTGTAAGTAACTCCTTCTCACCAGGAAGTTTCACTTTGCCGTTATCCGGCCCTGTTATCAAAGAGAAGAAATTCATATTACTCATCAGTTTCTTTATTTCTTCATTCAACTCCTCTACCCTTATGCCCGGTAACAGATTCTTATAATATTCGTATTCGTTTTCAATTCCGGGGATCGGTTCTTGTTCCAGGAAGTTACGTATATATTCGCCTACCAGCCTGTTACTTTCTGTGGTATTTCGTTCATTATACGTCTTCTCCATTGAGCTGAGCATGTCCTTTTTAGCCAGTTCGATCTCAGTTTTATTAAAACCGAACTTTTTAGCTTTTTTCAGTTCAGCTGTCAAAGCCATCAGTGCCGTTTCCGGCCCTTCTTCTCCAAACATGGTAAATGCAACCAGGCTTTCATATCCTCTTGCCCAACCGTCTACATATGTAAATGCATATGGGAATGGTGGTTTGCTGCTATGTGCCAGGTCGCTAAGACGAGTATTCAGCACACTTGTCATAAGGTTTCGAACCATATTGCTCCTGTAATCGTTGATCACTACCTCACTCCTTTTGGGCGTAGACGGGAATATTATCTGTAAACGATATCCTGTAGCTTCTTTATCGGTTAACACCATTGCTTTAGCAACTTTTCTTGCCTCAACCGGCGCATTGATACGAGGTCTTTCCGTTTTAGGATTTTTCATGGGTTCGAAATGCTTTTTCAAGTATTTCATAGCTGTTTCTTTATCTATATCCCCCACAACTACTACAGCCATCAGGTCAGGACGATACCAATCATGGTAAAAACGACGGATAGTCTCATATTTAAAGGTCTTTAATATTTCATCCTTTCCAATTGGCAAACGCTCGGCATACAGACTTCCTGAAAGCATCTCAGGCAAATATTTCTGCATCATGCGCATTTCGGCACCTTTACCCAAACGGCTTTCTTCCAGCACAACACCACGCTCGTCGTCGATATCCTGATCGGTAAGCAGTGCATTGTGTGCCCAGTCTTCAATTATCTGGAACCCCTTGTCCAGGTTACCTTCTTTATCTGTTGGAATAGGCAATATATATACTGTCTCGTCAAAACTGGTATAAGCGTTCAGGTCAGCACCAAACTCCACACCGATAGACTGCAGGTAGCTAACAAGTTCGTTTTTCTGAAAATTCTTAGTTCCGTTGAAGTTCATATGCTCCATGAAGTGAGCCAGACCTCGTTGGTCTTCGTCTTCAAGAATAGAGCCCGCATTAACTACCAGCCGCAACTCAACTTTTTTCTCCGGCTTTTTGTTTGTTCTGATATAGTAGGTAATGCCATTTGCAAATTTGCCAATAGTGACTTTGGGATCAACCGGAAGATTTTGCTTTAGGTCCTGCGCCGATACATTGTTATTGAACGAAAACAACAACATTAACAGCAGCAAAGGAACCCCATAAATTTTTCTGAATATGTAATACATAAGGATTGGTTTTAGTACAACAAAATACACATTATCCTACCGTTACTGTAAATAAAGCCCAATCTTTAATCTTAAAACAATGTGAAATGTCAAAAAACACTTACATATAACAACTAATAATACCATCAATAAACATAATATTAAGGAGCTTTAACAAAAGGCAATTATTAGTTTATCTTAGCGGCATAATCTTACAGCATAGTTACATATGGCATTAATTAAATCAATATCCGGCATTAGGGGTACAATAGGCGGGCCACAAGGTTCAGGACTTACACCGATTGATGTTGTAAAATTCACTACAGCATATGCAGCCTGGGTAAATGAACAAGGTGGTAACAACAAGATCGTTATCGGACGTGACGGACGTATTTCCGGGGAAATGGTTCGCAACCTGGTATGCGCAACATTACAAGGTTGTGGTTTTGATGTTGTTGACCTGGACTACAGCACTACCCCTACTGTTGAAATGGCAGTAACTATGGAAAATGCTGCCGGAGGTATCATCCTTACGGCAAGTCATAATCCTAAAGAGTGGAATGCGCTTAAGTTGCTGAACAGCAAAGGTGAATTCCTGAGTGCAGAGGATGGACAATGGATATTGGACCATGCAGAGAAGGGAGCGCATGACTATGCTGCAGTACACAAACTTGGCAAAGTCACAACTGACAATACATATATACAAAAGCATATTGACGCAATACTACAGCACCCACTTGTTGATATTTCGGCAATAAAGGCAAAGAATTTCAAGATAGTAGTAGATGCTGTTAACTCTACCGGAGCTATTTCAGTACCTCCTCTGTTAAAGGCATTGGGAGTAGATGATGTCATCACAATAAATGAAGAGGTAACGGGCCATTTCGCACACAATCCAGAACCACTGCCCGAGAACCTGACGGAACTGTGCAATACAGTAGAGAAACAAAATGCACATTTAGGCATAGCTGTTGACCCGGATGTAGATCGACTTTGTTTCGTTTGTGAGGACGGCAGCCTTTTTGGTGAAGAATATACACTTGTAGCGGTGGCAGATTATGTATTGAGCCATAAAAAAGGGAATACTGTATCTAACATGTCCAGCACAAGGGCTTTGCGGGACGTAACTGAGAAACATGGCGGAGAGTATACTCCCAGCGCCGTGGGCGAAGTGAATGTAGTGAGGAAAATGAAAGCTGTAAATGCTGTTATTGGCGGAGAAGGCAATGGCGGCATCATCGTTCCTGAAATGCATTATGGCCGTGATGCATTGATAGGTATAGCTCTTTTCCTGACACACCTGGCCAAGTACGGCAAGAGTATCAAATCATTACGCAACACCTATCCTAACTACTACATTTCTAAAAACAAGATAGAACTTAGCGATGATATAGACCTGAAAGGCATATTTGCCAAGATACAAGACAAGTACAAAAATCAACCTATCAATACAGAAGACGGTTTAAAGATAGAATTTGACATGGATTGGGTACACTTACGCCCATCTAATACAGAACCCATCATCCGCATATATGCAGAAAGCGGTTCTGAAACAACATCTAACAATATTGCCAAGCGCATTATGGAAGACATACGGGAAATGATGTAGTATGGGAGTGACAATACATTTTAATGGTATAGCAACAAACGAAGAGGCAGTAACAAAAATAATAGATACAGCTAAAAGATTTGCTATTTCCAATAGTATGCCATATCGTTTGATAGATGAACAGCATGGACAGATAAGCAGAGTGATAAATGAAATATCCACTGAATATACCGGTCGTGTAAGAGGCATAGCGATAGAACCTCATTATAATTCAGAACAACTTAAATTGGAATTCGGCGACGATCTTATTTTATGTGACTATTGCAAGACTCAATTTGCTCCAGCAGAAGTACATATTTCAATAGTTAAGTTCTTTAAATCAATACAGTCCCAGTTCTCGAAATTTGACATTATTGATGAAGGCGAATATTGGGAAACAGAGGACTTAATAACACTAGAAAACCGCCGTGGCTATTGTTACGAACAAATAGAAGCTATTAAAAAACGTAGCACTAATGCTAAGGGTCCTGTAAGACTTAACAATGGTAGAATTGCTGACTATGTAATAATTGAATAACCTATTGACAAATAGTAACACATACGACATAGTGATAGTAGGAGCAGGTCTTGGAGGCCTGCTTTCTGCTGTTATACTTGCCAAAGAAGGCATGAAGGTTTGTATTATTGAAAAGGACAAACAAATTGGCGGATGCCTGCAGACATTCTCTGTAGAAAAAAAAGTATTTGACAGTTGTGTACATTATATAGGCGGTTTAGGTGAGGGGCATACCCTTAACCGCATATTTTCTTATGCGGGCATTATGGGCAAACTGCATCTGAAAGAATATAACAAAGATGCTTTTGATAAGATCGCCTTTGGCAATGATGCAAATGAATATCCATTGGCACAGGGTTTTGAGAATTTCACAGAACAACTATCAGCATACTTTCCAGGAGAAGAGAAAGCCCTGAAAGAATACATTACTACTATAAAAAAAGTTGGTGACCACTTCCCTTTATATAGGTTAAGAAATGGAGACCCTAACGAAAAAGCAGCTGTCAGTGGCTGGGAATTAACAGAAACACTAAATAAGATATCTGATAACACGCTACTCAAAAATGTATTAGTTGGCAACAATATGCTTTATGCGGGCATCCCCGGCAAAACACCGTTCTACCTGCACGCACTGGTAACAGAGAGCTATATACATAGTAGTCATAAAGTGCTTCCAGGCAGCTCACAGATCTCTAAATTCTTATGGCATGAATTGCAAAATTTAGGTGCCACAATATTTCGCAATACTGAAATTACCAAACTCATTGAAGAAAATGGAGCTTTATCGTATGCAATGGCTAAGAATGGAGAACGCATATACGGTAAGCAGTTTATCTCAAATGTGCATCCCGGGGTTCTGCTTTCGCTTATTGATAGTAATCTGATACGACCTGCATATCGGAATCGGGTCCTGAACCTGACTCAAACAATATCATCGTTCATGCTGAATCTCGCACTGAAACAAGGAACCGTACCCATGCAACATCATAACCTGTATTGGAATGCTACAAATGATGCATGGGCAGCTGTGAACTACAGGATCAAAGAATGGCCGGCCAACTACACATTGTTTTACACACAGGACAAGAACAACCCGGAATTTGCGGAAAGTGTATCTATACTATGCTATATGCACTACAGCGAAGTAGATCAATGGAGTAACACCCATAACCGTGCAGGAGATGAACAGGAAAGAGGTGCCGAATATGACGCTTTTAAAGAATTGAAGAGCGAACTTTTGCTGCAAAAAGTATATGAGCGTCTACCTGTTTTAAAGGGTAACATAATTGCTAAAAAGGTGGCTACCCCACTCACATACCGTGATTATACTGGCACGCCCGAAGGGTCTTTATATGGTATATTAAAAGATGTCAACAAACCCAACGAAACAACCATCGCAACGCGCACCCGGATACCTAATCTACTATTAACAGGACAAAATGTAAATATCCATGGTGTATTGGGCGTAAGCATAACAGCAGTAGCAACCTGTTCAGAATTGCTGGGAATGGATTATTTACTTAGAAAATTTGATTAACCTGCTGATTTATGTGTACCCGGCCCTTCTGAAATGAATTTATCATATAACTTTATATCATGAGGGAAATAACTACCGACGATATATATAGTGTTCTATCTGAATTATTGCCGAAACAGAACGACTATGCTCCTTGTAATTACAAGGAAGAAAAACGAGAATTAATTCATTTCGGTATCGACACCAGGGAGAAGTTTTATGAGTTGATACAAAGGCATCGTGAAGAACTTCTGGAAGAAGATGCTGATGTACTTGACGAAACGGAGATCATCCTGCTTACTGCTGAATATGGCAAAGAATTTATGGCGGACAAAATAAAAAATAATTATTGGTACGCCTATCCGGCATTGCTGCGCAATGCACTACACCTGGAATTCGGTGACAAGTACGAAACTTACGCAGATAAAAGGGACGGTATAGCATAACCTTCATAGACACTATATTTTCCCATAATAATAGCACAAAAAAAAGGCGGAACAAATGTTCCGCCTTTTGCATTATCATCTAAGGATTAACGTATCAGTGTTACGTTGCCTTGTTTTCTAAATGTTTGTCCTGATGGTGTTACTGCTTCTATTGTGTACAGGTATACGCCCATCGGTTGTATCTCACCATTGTAGGTGCCATCCCAACCTTCATTGATGTCTTTGGTCTCAAATACCTTAGCTCCCCAACGGTTGTACACCGCAAAGCTCTTCAGGTCTGCTATACCTCTCCTCACTATCTTCAGCGTTCCGTTAGTACGCTTACCCGGAGTGAATGCATTCGGCATCGTCAGGTAGCTGTCATTGTTCACGATCACATCCAGTGAATCCGTTACCATACAACCAGCCTCTGTGCGGCCATGTACTATATACCTCGTATTCACTTTCGGACTTACCGACGGATTGCTGATATCTGCATTGTTCAGACCCAGTGGTGGGAACCATGTATAGTACAGGCAGTTACCTCCGGGATCCATCTGGTAGCTCTCTCCAGGATAGATCGTTATTGAATCCGGCATGTCTATCACTGCCCTCGGGCGTACCGTGATGCTGATATGCGCAGTATCCAGGCAACCAAGGCTGTCTACGCCATATACTGAATATTGCTGATCTGCTACTGGCCATATACGTGGTTGCATGCTGCTCACACTGCTGATGTTGAAATCAGGTAACCAGTAGAACTTAGTGCCGCTCGCTACATTCATATCTATAGATATGGTATCACCCGGACAGATCGCGGTATCATTCGGCAGGAACAGGAATGTCGCTGAGAAGACATTCAGGCTCACCTCATCACTATCGCTACAACCAGCCGGCGTCTTAGCTATGAACTTCAACGTCGTGGTTCCCTCAGTGATCGCTGAGAAGATCGGGTTGGTACGGTCTGTGAAATCCAGTGCCTCGCCAGGTGCCCATGAATAGATGTAGTCGTGGTAACTATCCGGTGATACTACGGCTGTCAGTTGCATCGTATCGCCATAACACATACTCGCATCATCATCTACACTAACGGTCGGGTTAGGTTGTACATTGATCACAAACTCTGCCGATGTATCGCCGTTGGGTGCACCCAATGGTACATTCTTACACTTGTAATAATCACCGGTGATCACATAGGTGTGATTACCCGTATCACCGGGAGTGATCGTTGTTACGATATCATTTGACGGATTGTACGTAGCTGCGCCGTCTGTTTTAGAATTCCATACGATATTATAACGTGCATCCATTTTACCCAGTACATCTACTGACTGGCCAACACATATCTGTGTATCATGGTTATCCAGTGTCAGACCCGTCAATACGTCTATCAGTACTGTATCCAGTGTCTTACAACGGTTATCGCTGGATCCTACTTCTACTGTATATTGGGTAGTTGTTTTCAGTTTGGCATCCGGCTTGTCTGAAGTAGCACTGCTCAATCCTGTTGCAGGTGTCCATTTTACATTATAAGTTACACCAGGACTCTTAACGATTCCCAGGTCCAGCGGCAAGGTTACGCCAGGACAGGTAGTATCATCAGGCTGACCGCTCATAGTGGGGCCATTCAGTACCGTGATCACTACTGTATCCTTGTTGAACGTAGGACAGTATGGGTTGATCGTTGAGGTTGCCAGGTAAGTGGTCGTTACTTTTGGTGTAGCTACAGGGTTAGGTATGTTCGGGTTAGACAAACTGGGGTCTGTACCGCTCAATACCGTCCACTGGTAGTTCGCTCCGCCGGTTACACCCAGGAAGGCAGGCTCGCCGTAACAGATACTCGTATCTGGTGAAGCCTCTACAGGGCCCCAGATCTGAAGGTCTACCGTCTTGGCATACTGTAACAGGATGCCCGGTGGTTTACACGTTGAGTCCTTGATGATCACAAGGAAACTGTGTTTACCCACATCATTGATCGTTGGTGTCCATGAGAAACAGCCTCTTACTGAGTCTGTCTTCAGGTTAGTATATGTAAGTGCTGCGCCGGGTATTGCAGTAAGCAGGTTATCTTCTGCAAGCAATACGGCACCTGTATCAGTAGATTTGATCACAAAACAGAAGTTCAGGTTCTGGCCAACACAACCATATACAAATCCGTTGCTGAATACTCCGCTATCATTAATAGATACTGTATCCAGTGTAGGGGCTATCGTACTACATGGCAGTACCTGCACCTGGATGTCGCGCATGATTGAACCTATCTCTGAAAAATTATTACCGTTCTTCCTGAACTCACGGGTCTTCATGGTCAGTGTGGCTGCACCCTGCAGGGTAGCTGTAAATGCCATCTGGCCATTCGCACCATTCAGGCTGAATGAGTTATTACTCTGAAGTGGGTTATTGGTAAAGTTAATTGGAGGTGTCAGTGTTACCAGTGATGCATTAGAAGGAGTACCAACGCACGACCCTGCGCCCAGCGGGTTGATCATTTGAGACCACAAAGAGTCACCATCCGCATCCAGGGCACCGTTATTATAAGTATATGCCTGGTTCAGACAAACATATGGTATCGGCTTAACCGAATAGTATGGAGATGAGTTAACCCAGGTGAAACTACTGTTGAATGCAGTCTCTACATACAGGTTACCCGGTATGATATTGGTCTGGTTGTTACGAGCACTTATTGATACACCAAATTTCCAGTAGTTACACTTCAGCGGCAATGTTGCGATACAAGAGTACCACCACTCACGGTAACCCGGAACATTGGATGATGAGTTATCACACTTATTGGAATACTGTGAACATCCGGCAGATACGGAAGAACCATTCGGCCTGTTGTCCGGTGGTAAGGTACCTGTCCATTTGTTCATATTAATATTAAAGCTCTGGTTAGTACAGGTGTTATAGAAACAGAGCTGCACGCTTGATGGTTCAGGGATACCTGTACAATCGCGATAGAACTTAAAGAAATACTGATAAGTTGAATCGCTGATATGTACATAAATTATCTCCGCACCCGCAGCGTGTGAGGCAGAAGCTTTGTTTGCCGTGAGCATCATACTGAACAGGGCAAAGAGCGACATTAATAAATAGCGCTTCTTCATAATTGTTATTAAATTTAAGTACAGATTTTTGCTGATAATTTTCATTGTATCGTTATAGACGTTAAAATAATCAAAAAGGTTGAGAAAAATGTCAACATTTCAAATATACATATATCGTTGCGTATTTTATGCATATTTTAAGAAGTTTTTGTCCACTCAAATTATACATTTTCCACAAGCATAACCTACTTTTAACTACTGATTAATAGGTCATATAAAACAAATTAACATAAAGAAATATGAGCAATTTAAAAAAAATTGGAATTTTAGGTTCAGGCCAGGTAGCCAGGACTCTTGGAAATGGCTTTTTACACCTTGGGCACGCTGTAATGCTGGGTTCCAGGGACATCACAAAACTGGGTGATTGGAAAGAAAAAGGAGGAAAACATGCCTTTTCAGGGAGCTTTAAAGAAGTAGCTGAATTCGGTGAGATCATCGTACTGGCTGTGTCAGGGCGGGCGGCCACAGAAGCAATAGAAAGCGCAGGTCCACAAAACTTAAAGGGTAAAACCATAATAGATGCCACAAACCCCATTTCAGAACAACCTCCGATGGATGGCGTATTGAACTTTTTCACATCATTGGACGAGTCATTAATGGAAATACTCCAGGAGCGCTATCCGGCAGCTCACTTTGTCAAAGCTTTCAACAGCGTTGGCAATGCATATATGGTCAATCCCTCATTTAAAGGGGGAAAGCCTTCGATGTTCATATGCGGCAATAATGAAAATGCTAAGGCCGAAACAACTAACATATTAGACAAATTTGGCTGGGAAACCGTAGATATGGGCAAAGCAGCCTCTGCAAGAGCTATTGAACCATTGTGTATGTTATGGTGCATACCCGGGTTCCTGCGCAACGAATGGAACCATGCCTTTAAGCTACTTATGGCATAGCATTTATTGTCGAATATTGTTTTTACGTTTTACACGAGTACTTTTGATAACCGTGAGGAACACTAATTAAAAATTATGGAACCTATTATTACTATAAGAAATCTCTCCAAGACATATGGGGAAAGAAAAGCGCTGGATAATATTAACCTGGACATATATCCCGGTCAGATCATTGGCTACATAGGCCCTAACGGGGCAGGTAAATCTACTACCGTTAAGATACTATCAGGTATTATACAGGACTACGAGGGAGATGTTACTGTCTCAGGTATTGACCTTTCTGAAAACGTAATAGAAGTAAAAAAGATCATTGGTTATATACCGGAACTAACAGAATTGTATGACCTGCTGACACCGAGAGAGTATCTCACCTTTGTGGGTAAGCTTTTCCATTTGCAGGATGATCTGATAGAGAAGCGGATGATGAAAATGCTGGACATATTCGGCCTGAAAGATAATTTGGACCAGCGTATGGACGGATTTTCAAAAGGTATGCGGCAAAAGGTACTTATCACCTCCGGGTTGTTACATAATCCCAGGATCGTAATAATGGATGAACCGCTCTCAGGGTTGGATGCGAATGCGGTGATCATGGTGAAAGAGCTGCTACAGGTGCTGAAAGCAGAAGGGAAAACTATCTTTTATTGCTCGCATATGATGGATGTTGTCGAAAAAGTATCCGACAGGATCGTTCTGATAGACAAAGGTGTTGTTTTAGCCGATGGTACAATTGAAGAACTGCGCAAGGAAAGCAGTGACTCATTGGAAAAAATATTCTCGAAACTCACTTCGACAGATAATATAACTGAACGTGCAGGCGATTTTGCCTCGGCGTTCAGGGACAACTCTGAAAATACAATTAGCACACATGAGTAAGCTGCTACTAAAATTCGCCATGCTTTTTTCCGGCATATGGAAAATGCTGGGTGCAGACACAGAACAACTGAAAGCGATACTGGAAGTCAAACTTACCATGGATAACCGTAAGCCTGTGTCCTTTGGTGCCAATAGGGGCGTAGAACACAAAAAGAAAAAAGAACGCAGGAACACGATACTACTTACGATGTTCCTATCATTAGTAACCGGATTTATCTACATTTTTCCGATCTTCATTACTGCGGTAGAACCGGTTATCGGGCTTGCTCTTTTTTATACTGTTTTCACATTCTTTTTCACCTTCACGCTCATCACTGATTTTGCCAATGTTCTTATAGACACAAAAGACAAGATCATCTTGTTTTCAAGGCCTGTCAGCGACAGGACCATCATGCTGTCACGTTTGTTATATATAGGTATTTACCTCTTCAGGATGGGTATACCTATGTCGATACCTGCATGGGTAATGTTTGGTTTTATTAAGGGATGGGTAGGTGCACTGTGGTTTCCTGTTCCTTTGATGCTGACAATATTCATTGTATTATTCTGTGTATGTGGCTTATACATTTTAATGTTACGTATAGCCGGCCCCGGAAAATTCAAGGATATACTGAATTATTTCCAGATAGCATTTTCAATTGTATTTTTTGCTGTTTGGATGCTCTCTTCAAGAATGATGAACACTGAGGCGATAGAGCATATGCGTATTGAAACTTATGACTGGGCTAAATTCTTGCCTACCTATTGGATAGCAGCCAGCTGGACATGGATAGAACCAACAGCTCATATCCTTCCCGGCACGAAATGGTTAAGTATACTTGCTATCCTTTTTCCGGTTACCAGTTTATGGGTAACAGTAAGATGGCTGGCCCCACACTTTACGAGGTCATTGGTCTCATCTGATAATGACATCAGCCCGGTAAAAAAATCAAACAAAGTTGCCAAACAACAAGGCAAACAAGGCCTGAAACATCAATTAATGCACCTGCTTAATAAAACGGAAACTTCCAAAGCAGGGTTTATTATTGCATGGATACAAACTAACCGTAGCCGGACCTTCCGAATGAGGGTCTACCCCACTTTCGCTTATGTACCGGTTTATTTCTTTTACATATTAAACAGCTCAAAATCGCTTGGAGATATATGGAGGGAATTACCGCAACATAATACATTTGTAATACTCCTGTACCTGTCTTTTTTCGTAATATCCCAGGCATTGACTTATGTCACTATGTCCGACCAATACAAAGCAGCCTGGATATACTACGCTGCGCCTGTAGAAAGACCGGGAGAGATCATACTGGGGGCCTTTAAAGCGATATGGGTCAAATTCTTCCTGCCATTTATGCTGGCAATAGGATTATTTGTGGTTGTTATCTGGGGGCCTGCCACCATACCGGATATTCTCCTCGCAACTATTAACATCACCCTGTTTTCTGCAGCTATCATACGCATTAACCACAGGATGCTGCCATTCTCAAAAAAAGAACAGGTAAAGGATTCAGGCATTAAGGGCATATTCAGAGTATTGGGCACCATACTGTTTATTGGAGTGCTTGGTCTTACACACGGAGCCGTAGTAGGTATAGGCAATCATGCCGGGAAAGGTAAATTATTTGATCTTTCGGGTATGTTATCTCCGTCTATGTTAACAATATTATCATTTTCGCTAAAAATAGTCTTCTTAATATTGTCCTCCATATTTTTGTGGCTAATACTGGATAGTATTAAAAACACCTCATGGGCAAGCATCAAAAAAGAAGATGCGGATAACTAATTAAAAAAAATACCGATTACATAAATGTTTAAAAAAATAGTTTCAAGTATTGCAATGGCTACTTTAATAGCATCTTGCAACCAGGGAGATAAGGCAGAAAATACTGAAACAGTGGCTGTAATAGATGACCACACACAAAGCAATGCTGACAGTATCCGGGTAAAGCACCTGGACCTGGATATCAAAGTTGATTTTGAACAACACAGGATCATTGGCCGTGCATCATGGGATATCAATAATAAATACGGATTGGACCGCCTGATCCTGGATGCATACAGGTTAACTGTTGACAGTGTATATGTAGACGATAAAAAAGTGCAGTATACCTGGGGACCGGCGTTAATACACCTGGGCAATGCTTTGAAAATCCCTGTTAACAAGGACAGCAAGCACATAGATATTTTTTACAAGTCAGACCCATCTGCGAGAGCATTACAGTGGTTAGAACCTCAACAAACATCCGGCAAACAATTTCCTTTCTTGTATACACAATCGGAAAGTATATATGCCCGCTCTTGGATACCATGTCCGGATGGCCCGGGAATCAGGTTTACCTATTCTGCAAGGGTGCAGGTACCACAAGGACTGTTAGCCCTGATGAGTGCTGATAATCCACAGCAAAAGAACGACAGTGGTATTTACCATTTTAATATGAACATACCCATCCCGGCCTACCTGATGGCTTTAGGTGTGGGCGACCTGCAATTCAAGGCTATTGATAAACTTACAGGTGTTTATGCTGATCCGACTGTCATTGACGCAGCTTATAATGAATTCAGCGAGGTTGGTGATATGGTACGCACAGCAGAAGAACTATATGGACCTTACCGCTGGGGCAGATATGATATTCTGGTACTCCCTTCTGGCTTTCCGCTCGGAGGTATGGAAAATCCTAAATTGACATTCTGTACTCCCACGATCATATCGGGAGACAAATCGCTGGTGAACCTGATAGCTCATGAATTGGCCCACAACTGGAGCGGCAACCTGGTGACCAATGCTACCTGGAATGACTTCTGGCTGAATGAAGGCTTTACAGTTTATTTTGAGCGCAGGCTCACAGAAAAAATGACGGACAAAAGCTATGCTGACATGCTTTGGGAACTTGGCTACCAGGACCTGCAGCACACGGTAGAAGAAATGGAGGCAGATAGCAATATGCAAGATTCTCATTTGAAACTTGACCTGAAAGGACGCGACCCGGATGAAGGCTTAACAGACATAGCCTATGAAAAAGGTGCTCTTTTTCTGAAGTTAATAGAGAATAATGTAGGCAGGGAGCGCATGGATGCATTTCTGAAAGGATACTTCGACTCACATGCTTTCAAAACTATTACAACAGAAGATTTTATTGATTACCTGAATACCAACCTTATAAAAGGTGATAAAGAACTGGCAGACAAAATAAATATCGATGCATGGGTATACGGCCCTGGAATTCCTGATAATGCTCCCAGGGCAGATATGGAAAGATTCAATAAAGTAGATGAAGAAAGAGCTAAGTTCCTTGCAGGTACTGATCCTGCCGGGTTGAATACAGCAGGATGGACCACTCACGAATGGTTGCATTTTCTGCGTAAAATGCCCAAACCGCTTTCTGTAAAGCAAATGTCAGCTTTGGATAAACAGTACAACTTCACTAACAGCAATAACAGTGAAATAGCAGACCTTTGGTATCAAACAGCTATTACAGCTGACTATAAAGCTGCCTACCCTGCTATGGACACTTTTCTCGGGAAAGTAGGCCGCAGAAAATTCCTTGAGCCTTTATATAACGAAATGATGGCTACGGGTAAAGAGAAGATGGCGCAGGATATATATGCTAAATACCGAAACAACTACCACCCGCTGGCACAAAGCACATTTGACAAGACCGTGCTGAAGGAAAAAGATAAGTGGTAAAGATTCAGTCCGGCATAGCAATACAAGTATTGATCAAGCTATCCAGATGTTCAGAAAACAAACAAAAAAAGGAGATAAAGCCCTTGGCGTAGCAGAACTAATTGCTATTGCCCTTGGCGGAATGGTGGGAGGTGGTATCTTTTCTATTTTGGGCGTATCTGTTGAGCTGGTTGGAAACGCAACCCCTATTGCAATACTTATTGGCGGCATACTGGCTTACCTGGCTGCTTTCTCATATGTGCGACTGGCACAGCTATATAAAGACGAAGGTGCCACCTATTCTTTTTTTAAAAAAACCTTTCCGTCTTCAAAATTTGCTTCTTCTATTATTGGCTGGCTCATTGTTTTTGGTTATATCAGCACCCTTGCATTGTATGCTTACACATTCTCGTCATACCTGTGTAGTGTACTGCCCTACAAGAATGATTGGACATTGAAGCTTGTAGCCGCTGCCGTACTTACATTATTTGCAACAGTGAACATCCTCAGTGTAAAAGGTATGGGTAAACTGGAAGATGTATTGGTCTATACAAAGATTGTCATCTTGTTGTTTATGTCAGGACTGCTGGCTGGCAAAGGAGACATCAATAATATGACTCCTCTTATCAACGCTCACACATCTTTTACAACTATTGTGATCGTATCAGCTATCACTTTTGTTGCATTCGAAGGGTTTCAACTGGTGATACATGCGTACAACGAAATGAGCGATCCTGCAAAAAACATTCCAAGAGCTATCTATTCAGCCATTGTTATTGCTACTCTATTGTACATAGCTATCGCTATAGGAGCACTTAGCACCATACCAAAATCACTGATCATCAGCGACAAAGAGTATGCACTTGCTTCAGGTTCTGCAAGTATACTTGGCAATTTTGGACTTGTCATTGTTATTTTCGGAGCACTGCTTGCAACAAGCAGCGCTATCAATGGAACTATATTTGGCGCTTCACGACTTATGGCTGTGATCGCAGCCGATGGTTACTTTCCAGGAATAATGTCCAAAAAGAGAAAAGTATTTATTCCCTACAATGCAATTATTACCATAACCATGTCGTCATTTCTGCTGATATTAAGTGGTGGATTAGAAACAATACTTGAGTTTGGCAGTATCACTTTCATTATCGTTTCTTTTCTGATGGCTTACGCCAACTTTGTTAAAAGGAAAGAGACAAACACCTCAGTTCTATACGCCATCATTGTTATGTCTGGCTTGTTTGCCGGTGGCGCTCTCATACTTTATTATGAATACATGTACCAGCCCAAACAACTTATATTCATTGGTGGGTTGTATATAGCACTTACTATTCTATCGTTGATTTATGCCAGGCTAAACAGAGCTAATACCAAATAGGTCTACTTCAATAAACATTCGCTTACAATTTTTTGCAATAAGGGCAATACATCCTGCTCAAACCACTTGTTTTTAGACAGCCACAAACGGTTGCGAGGTGACGGGTGTGGTAATGGAAGATATGTCGGTAAATATTCACGATGTGCCCTTACCGTCTCAGTCAGGTTGTTTTTCACCGCATTCCCCAGGTAGTATGCCTGGGCATATTGGCCTATCAGTAAGGTCAAATGTACCTTATTCATATTTGCCATCAATGACCTGTGCCATTGTGGAGCACATTCCGGCCGCGGAGGAAGATCACCGGACGCTCCTTTTCCCGGATAACAGAACCCCATAGGCACAAGTGCAACAATCTCAGGATTGTAAAATATGTCGGGATCTATTCCTAACCACCTTCTCAATTGCGTGCCACTGGCATCGTCCCATGGAATACCAGATTTATCAACTTTACTGCCGGGTGCCTGTCCTACAATGAGCAATCTTGATGTGCCTGATGCCTGTAATACCGGGTTGGGGTTTGAAGGAAGGTATTCCTTACAAATATCGCATTTCCTTATCTGTTCAAGTAGTAATCTCATTTTCGGTCACACTGGTGATGGTATGAAGTTAACTATAGCGAAGCAGATATCTATACATAAACAATAATCCCATACTTCATTCTATCAACCTAAGAATTTAGCAGATTGTAAACAAAAGATTAATAATGCTTTTTTAATACTTGGTGTACATTTCGTACATTTGTGCTTCCAACCTTATAATTTAAAAAAATATAACATATAAAAGAGCAGGCATCAAATTTTATGGGCTACGTTAAAGAACGCTTTAAAGAAAAAGCAGACGCACTTGCGGCAGAAGTAAAAGACCTTTTGACACAACATGGTAATACTAAACTTGGCGAAGTAACGGTTGCACAGGCATACCAGGGTATGCGCGGCATACCCGGATTGGTGACAGAAACGTCGTTGTTGGACTCAGAAGAAGGTATACGTTTTCGTGGATATTCAATACCGGAGTTAAGAGAGCTATTGCCTAAAGCTGAAGGAGGTATTGAGCCATTGCCGGAAGGATTATTTTACCTGATGCTGGTAGGAGAATTACCTACTAAAGAAGATGTTGAACATCTATCTATGGTATTCTCACGCCGCTCAAACATACCTAAACACGTTTTCAACGTACTTGATAAAATGCCTGTTACCTCTCACCCTATGACATTGTTCTGTATGGGGGTAATGGCATTGCAAACAGAATCAAAATTTGCAAAGGCATACAAAGACGGTATCAGCAAGAAAGAACACTGGGATTACATTTACGAAGATACGATCACATTGATAGCTCGTCTGCCACAGCTGGCAGCATATATATACCGCCGCAAATACCATGATGGACACGGTATCGAACCGGATTCTGACCTGGATTGGGCAGCAAACTTTGCTCACATGCTGGGTTTCGAAGACAAAAGCTTCTGGGCGTTGATGCGTTTGTATATGACCATACACGCAGACCACGAAGGCGGTAACGTATCGGCACATGCTACGCACCTGGTAGGTAGCGCTCTCAGCGATCCTTACCTGGCATTTACAGCAGGTATGACCGGCCTGGCCGGTCCGCTGCACGGCCTGGCCAACCAGGAAGTGATTCGCTGGATAGAAGAGATGTGCGAAGAGATTGGCAATGACCAACCAACCAAAGAGCAGATTGCAGATTACATTAAGAAGACTTTATCTCAGGGCAAAGTTGTGCCGGGCTATGGACACGCTGTACTTCGCAAAACAGACCCTCGCTTTACGGCGCAAATGGAGTTTGCCAAAAAACATTGTCCTGATTCCCCACTTGTACAAACAGTTTGGAATGTATATGAAGTAGCTCCTGCAATATTAGAAGCTACAGGTAAGATCAAAAACCCATGGCCAAACGTTGACGCACACTCAGGTGCTTTGCTGAAACACTACGGCCTGGTGGAAGAAGAATTCTATACAGTGTTGTTTGGTGTGAGCCGTGCGTTGGGCGTATTAGCCAGCATTTGTTGGGACAGGGCACTGAACCTGCCTATCGAACGTCCTAAATCACTGACAACGGATGCTATTAAGAACATCGTTTCTAAAACACCTGTTGCCTGATAATTAAGATCAGAACAACAATGATATATTTTTACAGAGACGCTTGTCAACAGGCGTCTCTGCTTCATTAATCAAGTTGATAAAATTACAGACATGAACAAAGGTCCGGTTTCTCAATTTATACAACATCATTACCGCCACTTCAATGCCGCAGCTTTGGTAGATGCAGCCAAGGGATATGAAACACACCTGGCTGAAGGTGGAAAAATGCTGGTGTCACTTGCAGGTGCTATGAGTACAGCAGAATTGGGGATTTCCCTGGCAGAGATGATACGCCAGGATAAAATTGCCATCATTAGTTGTACTGGTGCCAACCTTGAAGAAGACATTATGAACCTTGTGGCACACACTCATTACAAACGTGTTCCTAACTATCGTGATCTTAGCCCGAAAGAGGAATTTGAACTACTGGAAAATGGTTTCAATAGGGTTACCGATACCTGTATCCCTGAAGAAGAGGCATTCCGTCGCATACAAAAGCATATATATAAAATATGGAAAGATGCTGAGGATAGCGGTGAGCGTTATTTCCCACATGAGTATATGTATAAATTATTGCTCAGCGGAGTAATGAAAGAATACTACGAGATCGACCCCAAAAACAGCTGGATGATTGCTGCTGCGGAAAAGAATATTCCGATAGTAGTTCCGGGGTGGGAAGACAGTACTATGGGCAACATATTTGCTTCCTATTGCATAAAAGGCGAACTGAAACCATCGACCATGAAAAGTGGCATTGAGTACATGACCTGGCTGGCCGACTGGTATCGCACCAACAGTTCTGGTAAAGGTGTTGGCTTTTTCCAGATAGGTGGTGGCATTGCCGGTGACTTCCCAATATGTGTTGTACCGATGATGTACCAGGACCTGGAATGGCACGATGTTCCTTTCTGGAGCTATTTCTGCCAGATAAGCGATAGTACTACGTCATATGGTTCTTATAGCGGCGCCGTGCCCAATGAGAAGATAACATGGGGTAAACTGGATATAGATACTCCTAAGTATATAGTAGAAAGTGACGCGACTATTGTTGCGCCTCTTATCTTCGCTTACCTGCTTGGATGGTAAGTGTTCCTTAAATACTTTAATAATAAAAAAGGCCCCAAGATAGGGGCCTTTTTTATTGTGGTCTGCAACCTCCATCAACACTATTAATCAACGGCAATATCAAAAAGGTCTGTACCATTAACTGACAATTCAAATACACATAAGTCGTATTAATAAAAAGCAATTTTACAATAAAATTAACATTACACCCAACTATAAACAATCCTGACTTAGTCTTATACAATAAGAGCTATTCAATTTATCATACCAAAAAACACTCAGTAATGAAAAACAGATCATTATCCTTTATTAGTGTATTGTGCTTATTACTATCATCCTTATTAATACCGGACAAAGCATTTGCTACGCACTCTGCCGGGGGTGAGATAATATACGTACATATCAGCGACTCAACGTATCAATTCTTCATGAAATTCTACCGGGATTGCACAGGTTCTTTTGAACCTAATTCATTCACGCTGTGTTGTCACAACACATGCACCAACCAGAGTTTCAGTGTAAACATGCCTAAATGGACGGGGACATTACCACCCGATGGCCGTCCTAACGGCGCCCCTGTTTCGGCAGGTTGTTCCAACTCTTTCAACAAATGCGACAATACACAATACTTTCTCCCCGGTTACCGGGAATGGTGGTATTCATGCATCATTACCTTACCTCTTAAATGTAACTACTGGGAATTCGGTGTTTCTCTTTGTTGCAGAAATACCTCAAGTAACCTTGTGGGCCAGGATAACTTTTATGTAGAGACTATATTTAACAGCAGTTTTACATGGGATAATTCATCTCCTTTCTACTCCGTAAAACCAATACCATATGTATGTCTGAACAGGCAATACACTTATAACAATGGCGCGCTGGATGCTGACGGAGATTCACTCTGGTCCCAGATGATCAACCCGTTGAACAACACTTCATGTGCAGCAACCAATACCAATGTTCAAACGGTACAAAATGCTACCCCGCCGATAACTTTCCCCAATAACCCAATGCAAACAAATAATTCTTTTGTATTAACAGGGGGTAACGGGCAAATGACATTTACTGCTACACAAAGCGGGGCGGCAGCATTATCCATCAAAACATCTGAATACCGCAAAAACGGGAACGTGATGACAGAGATTGGCTCTATTATGAGAGATGTGCAGGTACAGGTGATACCGTGTACCATTGTTCCTCCTACACTCGATACTGTATCAGTTATCGGAGGAGACTTTGGCAATGGGCTTGTATATGGCTGTGTAGGGCAAAAGCTTGATTTCTGTTTTACTGTTTATTCTTCAGATACAGAAACGGTGCTCCTTGCGGAAGACAACCTGAATTTAGCCATACCCGGTGCAACTATAAACTATAGTAACCAGGGAACAGACACAGTAACAGGCTGTTTTAACTGGACACCTACCATCAACGATGTCGGTAGCCACAATTTCCTGGTACTGATCAAAGATTCAACATGTAAACCACCGGGCATCCTGCTTCAGTATGCCAAGGTTATTGACCTGAAAATATGGGGACCTGTTGAAGCAACACCCGATACCAGTATATGCTATGGGGAACCTGCGTTCCTTGGAGTTGTTGGTGGAGGCAATTATAGCTGGAAGGTATTAAATGGCACTGATCCAAGTTTAAATAGCACTAACATACCAAATCCTATTGCTACACCGAAAGTAACGACAACATACGAGGTCACATCAACTGTAAATACTTATTGCCCTGACCTGAATAAAGATACCGTTACGATAACGGTTCTCAAAGGACCCGATATGACAGGAGTAAATGATGACACTACTTGTCCGGGAGTAACATTGCCCCTTGACCTGGGTATTGTTAAAAAGCCCGGTGTTACATATAATGTTAAATGGACTCCTGCCACAGGTTTGAGCAGTGCTACTTCTGACAAACCTGATGCTAAACTGAAAACAACTACTCAATATACGGTCGAGGTAGGCTCAAGCGATAATCGTTGCAAAACAATTGATACCGTGCTGATTGATGTTCTGACAGGTTTGACACTCGATAATCATGATACACAGATATGTGTCGGACAATCAGTAGATGTGCTGGGAAAAGTAGATGCGCGCTATAACATCGTATGGAACTCAAAAACAGATGGAGCAGCCACCTACAACCCGTCAAATGATATTGTAACAACGATCACTCCGGGTGACACTGGTAAACATACGTATGTTATAAAAGGCGATTACTATAAATGTAAAAATGTACCACTCGGAGCACCGAATGGTGACACTACAGCTGATTTTGTGATTGACGTTCAACCAATACCAACTGCAAGTATAGATGACGATGCCAGCATGTGTTATGGCGATACAATGCAACTATCAGCGATAGTTTCGCCCGAAAAATATTCGAAATACACTTATTCTTGGACACCCGGAGTTGCGCTAGACTTCCCTGATCGTAAAAACCCTATATTCTCAGCAATAACTGAAGGAGGTACAACACTCAGGTTTATAGTAAAAACACCTGCAGGCTGTAGCGATACTGACGAAGTAAATCTGAATGTATATGCAGCATCCTTCCTGTTCTTACCGGGAGACACTGCTATATGTGCCGGCGATAGTATATCAATAGATATGGACGTTGCCAGCGGCACTAAGTTTTACTGGACGCCTGACCTGAATATAAGCAGCATCAGTAGTCTGCAACCTCGTGTATGGCCAGTTGCAGATCAGCGCTATAGTGTATTTGGCCAGGACAGTGTTGGCTGCCTTGATACTGCTCATATTAACATAACTGTGCGTCCTAGAGCAATAATTGAGATACCTGACAAGGTGACTATTTACCCGGGAGAAAGCTATACTATGGATCCCGGCGGCAATTGCCTGTATTATACATGGTTCCCACCACTGGGATTGAACAATGCCGATGTAAGCAATCCATCTGTAAGTCCTGAAGTTGATACGAGATATATAGTGCACGGACGTACTGAAGCAGGTTGTGCCGTAACAGACTCTATAGACATCATAGTTATAAATGATAGCTACCTGGATCTTCCAAACGCCTTTACACCGGGCAGAAGGACCAATGGAACATTAAAAATAGTAAGACGTGGTATAGCTGAACTGAAAGAATTTGCCGTATACAACCGTTGGGGAGTAAAAGTGTTTGAGACCTCTGACATTAATGAGGGCTGGGATGGAACCTACAATGGAGCATCCCAACCAACAGGGGTTTATATCTACACAATAAAAGCAGTTACACCTTCAGGACACGCCATTCAAAAGCAAGGCAACATAACGTTGTTACGATAATGTAAATATGTAGTCTCAAAACACCCCCGGACAATTAACCGGGGGTGTTTTTTTATTAAGACACCCTGTTTACTCATCAAGTAACTGTGCAAATTAAAGTGTGTATATATTTTATGAAAACATTGCATATTAAGGGCATTTTATTTAAATTGTTAGTTGTAAATTCGCAAACCTTTTTACAAACGCAACCTACATATAGATATTTCACATAAATATTTTGAATGATCTGACGTTTACTTAGGTGTAAAAAATAAAATATGACAGCAGGTACTATTACCTCAAAATCAAAACTGAACCTAAAAAAGGCGCTTCAGGAAAATTTTGGTTTCGAATCATTTAAAGGAGAGCAGGAACAGATAATTAACAGCATTTTGTCTGGCAGGGATACATTTGTGATAATGCCTACAGGTGGTGGAAAGTCATTATGCTACCAATTGCCGGCCATTATTAGCGACGGGGTGGCTATTATAGTTTCTCCCCTTATTGCTCTTATGAAAAACCAGGTGGACCTGATAAGGAGTTATAGCAGCAAGGATAACATTGCTCATTTTCTTAACTCTACTTTGAGTAAAACACAGCAAAAGAAAGTAAAATCTGACCTGCTGGATGGAACTACTAAGCTTTTATATGTTGCCCCGGAAACCCTGACTAAAGAAGAAAACATAACGTTTTTCTCCGAAATGAATATATCATTCATCGCGGTTGATGAAGCACATTGTATATCAGAATGGGGGCATGATTTCAGGCCTGAGTACCGCAAACTCAGGACCATGATAGACCAGATTAGTGATTCCCTGCCCATTATAGCCCTTACAGCGACAGCTACGCCAAAGGTACAGGACGACATAGTAAAGAACCTGGGATTAAAGGACCCTAATATCTTTGTCTCCTCTTTTAACAGGGCTAACCTGTACTACGAGATCCAACCAAAGGGCAATAAGAGTACCAACCTTAAGAATATTGTAAAATTCATCAATCAGAACAAAGGCAAGAGTGGCATAATCTATACGCTCAATAGGAAGGCGACAGAAGAACTAGCTGATACACTCAGAGCCAATAAAATATCTGCTGTTGCCTATCACGCCGGCCTTGAAGCATCAGTAAGAGCAAAAAGACAGGATGATTTTCTGATGGAAGAGGTAGATGTAATAGTCGCTACCATTGCCTTTGGCATGGGTATAGATAAGCCCGATGTACGTTTCGTCATACATTACAACATTCCCAAGTCACTGGAAAACTACTACCAGGAAACCGGCCGTGCAGGCAGGGACGGGCTTGAAGGGAAATGTATCCTGTACTATTCTCACAAAGATGTGCAGAAACTGGAACATCTGATGCGCGACAAACCACTAAGCGAAAGGGAAATGGGGGCTCAACTGATAGCCGAAACTGTTGCCTATGCCGAGAGTGGTGTGTGCAGGCGCAAACTGTTGCTACATTATTTTGGTGAAGAGTTAAAACAGGATAATTGTGGGCAGTGCGACAACTGCCTGAACCCTAAAGAGAAGCTTGAAGTTAAAGACAGCTCAAAGATCGTACTGGACGCTATCAACCAATTGGATGAGCGGTTTAATATAGACTATGTAGTTAATGTCATACTTGGCAAGGCCACGCCACAAATAAAAACGTTCAGGCATGACAAACTAAAAGCCTTCGGTTCAGGTAAGATCATGGAAATGGAAGACAATTTCTGGTTCTCGCTAATCAGGCAGATGATGCTGGAAGGATTAGTAAGAAAGGATATTGAGGAATACGGCCTGTTGAAGATCACCCCTGAGGGGCACAAGTTCCTCAAAAAGCCATTCTCAATCATGGTGGCGCTGAATAATAAATTTGAGGACAGTGACAACGATGATGAGGAAGCCCAGACAGGAGCAGCCAATGCCGGCACTACAGACCCGGTTCTTTTCGATATGTTGAAAGACCTGAGAAAGCAGGTAGCTAAAGAAAAAAATGTACCTCCTTTCGTAGTTTTCCTGGAAAACTCACTGAAGGACATGGCAACCAACTACCCCACTACACTCGAAGAGCTGGAGAAGATACAGGGAGTAAGTAAAGGCAAAGCAATAAAATTCGGTAAGAAATTCGTTTCTCTTATTGAACAATATGTTGAGGAGAACGACATTGTAAAACCGGATGATTTCGTCATGAAGAGCGTTGTCAACAAGAGCGGAATGAAGGTGTACATCATCCTCAATATTGACAAAAAGATACCCCTTGAGACTATTGCCCGGAATAAAGGCATCACCTTGCAGGAGCTGCTTACTGAAATGGACACCATTGTTGCCAGCGGCACTAAACTCAATATAGACTACACGATTGATGAAGAGCTGGATGATGATGAACAGGAAGACATTTTCGACTATTTCCGCAGTAGTACTGATGATAACATAGAAGACGCGTACGAAGAATTCAAAGACAGTAACGTAACCCTTGAACAACTTCAAATGATGCGTATCAAATTCATGAGCGAATACGCTAACTAAAGATTATTCCTTTCTCAGGATATTATACAAAACTTACAATAAATAATAAAGGCTGCCGATCGGCAGCCTTTATTATTTATTTCATTAAGAGCCTTTTATCTTAATAAGGTAACATTACCCTGGTAACGTTCCGAAATCCCGTTGGCAAATGTTACTTGAATCAGGTAAATGTAAGCACCGGTTGGTTGATCTTCACCACCATATTTACCATCCCATCCACGGCCATTGAGGGTTTGTGTACCAAACACTTGCTCACCCCAACGGTTGAATATCTGCATATCGAATGACGTTACATTGCGAGACAGCAGTTGGCGAGGCAGGAAATAATCGCTGTTACCATCACCGTTTGGCGTGAATGCATTAGGAATATTGATGTAGCAATTTTTCTCAACCACAAGAGTATCTGATGCTTTACATCCATCCAGGTCAGCTGTAACAGCATACCTGCCATGATGGTGTATCCATATACCCGGTGTTACATCTTTTTCAGGCGTATTCCATGAATATTTCGTGTTCGGATTACTACCATAATTCACATCCTGTATAAAGATGGGTGAGCCATTAGGACAGATAGTAGTATCATCGCCCAGGTACACGGTCGGAACAGGTTTTACTGTATACTGACCGGTATAGCTTACATCAGGACAAATACGGTACTTGATATCAAATACTACATTATAAGTCTTAGGCTCCTGGTATGAGTGATATACAAGTGTTGAATCAGGGATGGTTACACCATCATCAAAGTTCCATATCGCCGAAATGTAACCATAGTTAGAATACTTAGCCGTGAATGTGATCTCTTCACCCACACACACGTTTTCTTTATCTGTCTCAAAGAATACGAAACCATTTGAGTCAACAACTATAGGCAATTTGAAAGAATCAGAACATCCCAGGAAGTCAGTCATAACAAATGTAGGCGTATAAAGGCCTGCAACATCGTACTGGTGTTGAACGTCAAACACTGTATCTGTGGCACCATCGCCATACCTCCACAACATCTGTGGTATTGTACCAGGTTTTACATAAGAACTATCGCCGGCATAGAATGAAATGGTCTCACCCTGGCAAATACTATCGTCATCCAGTATGTATTTGGCTTTTACAGGGTGGTTGATTGTCAATGTTTGTTCCAGTGTATCATAACAGAAACCATTATCAACGGCCAGTTTCACTTTATAGTCACGAGGGTCGTAATTTGGTTTCGGTACTATGTAATAGTGCGTTGTGTCTTTAAGCTGAACCAAAGGAGTGTTGTCACCAAAATTCCAGGTAGAGTTATAGCCACCACTTGGTGTAGATGTCTGGTTAACAAATGTCACAGTATCCTGATCACAACCTTCTAATACACTCCAGGTAAAGTTGGCAAATATGTCGTCGTATACGTTCAGTATAAATCCGAAGGTATCAGAATAACATCCGAGGATATCCACCGCATATATATTATACAGGCCTTTCTGGCTGGTCTGGATATTCTTTATTGCAAGGATATATCCCTGGGATGCATCAAACGTATCACGTCCCCAGGCACCGTAGGCAACAGCCCATCCACCAATAGGAAGGTTGATGTTTTTCAGGAAGATCGTGTCGTTTTCGTTTGGACATACAGGGCCTGCCTGCGTTACAGTTCCTGTAGTTGGCGACTGAGAAACGTTGATGTTTACCGTGTCTTTATAGATACAAGCTCCCCTTGTAGCCGTAACGATGTATTGTCCTGACTGTGCCTGGTTTGTGTTAAGCAATTTAGGATCTGAAACAAATCTTGAGGGTGCCCAGGTTGGTTGCTGGAACGCATTGGTTGTCCAGGCATAAGTTGTATTAGGGAATACCGTAGAGGTAAGCTGTATATCCCTGCCCGAACATGTCGGAGAGTCTGCCATTGCAACAAAACCCAGAGAGCAGGAGTCATCTTGCAAATATGCCGCATAGATAACGTCACTGGCAATCGCATTACCTGCAGCCCTGATGTGAGTTACTTTAATGCCGTAAATATTAGCTGGTGTAAGTGATATATCTACCTGTACACCCTGGCCTGCACCGGTTGCACCACCGGTAGTACTCAATAAGCCTCCGGGAGTAGTCATGTTGTTAGAGGTCATGCTGCAGGTACCAGCATATGGAGTTAAATTAGCCCCTGTCAGGTTATATTGTGTATAGCCTGAACCATTATCAACATCAAAACGTATAGTATCATCATCGTGTATCCTGATCATTTCAAAACGAACCTGGGTTACACCGGTACCTCCAAACCTGTATTCATAGCCGTCAGTGTGCAGTTTACCTATCTGGTAAGGACCTGTACCACAAGTAGTACCGGTATTAGGACCGTTAATAGGATTGACTGTCACAGTAACACCACCTACTACCTGAACACCGGATAAGGTTGTGATATTAAAGTAAGCTGCTGTGGCATCAAAAAGACCAAGACAGAAAATTAATGTTAGAAAGTAAAATCCCTTTCTCATTATATACATTTTAATTTGTTCCTTAATCAATGCAATTTTTAACGAATTGCTAATATTGCAGTATTAGTCTAATAATCAGGACGAAAAATTAGTTAATTTAGTTGGGTAATGCAAATAAATATTTTTACACATATTGACATTTTTACAAGTATCACACATTGATTTTTACAAATATTGCCCAAAATTAATACTTAGAGCAAAATATACATGAAATTTTTAATCATTGGTTTAGGAAACATCGGGTCGGAATATGATGGAACAAGACATAATATCGGGTTTGATGTTGCCGATGTACTGGCGATAAAGAACAACGTTACCTTTAAACAAGACAGACTGGCAGCAGTGGCAGAATACAAGTGGAAAGGCAAAAATTTTGTAATTATTAAACCTTCTACCTATATGAACCTGAGTGGCAAAGCCATCAAGTACTGGATGGAGAAAGAGAAAGTTCCTGTAGAACAGACTCTTGTAATTCTGGACGACCTGGCACTGCCACTTGGCACATTGCGTATGAAAGGCAGTGGCAGCGACGGAGGCCACAACGGCCTGAAAAGCATCCAGGAAAGCCTGCAAACCACTAAATACCCGAGACTGCGATTTGGCATTGGCAATGACTACCCCAAAGGCATGCAGGTAGACTTTGTATTGGGCAAATGGACCTCCGAGGAGTTTCCGATCGTCAAAGAACTGGTGCTGAAGAGCGTGGAAATGATCGAGAGCTTCGCCTTCAGAGGCATACAACAAACTATGAACCAGTACAATAAGTAGCAAAACAATAACTACTAATACTTCTTCTTTTCCAGGTAGATGGTATCATCCAGGGGAATATCTATAGCATAAGCTGTATGATAGCCGGGATAACTGATCACCAGTTTCAGGCCGCCGCATTTGGCAAGGCCATCTACAACATAAGCCGTTTCAAACCAACCGGTGCTATCTGTATGGATGAACCTGTGGTCGCGGGTGCGGTCATTCAAGTCGGCAAAGCTGTGTATCTCAGCTCCTTTTATCGCTTCATGGCTGTTAAAATCTACGACATAGCCCCTGGCATAGCGGGTGCAGTCTTTGCAACCCGCAAATGCCAAAGTCAATAATATGAGCAGTATGCTACGTTTCATACTTTGTATTAATCTGCCTGCATGAAGGGATAACGGTAATCCTCAACCGGCACATAAGTTTCCTTAATGGTCCTTGCATTCAGCCAACGGTAAAGGTTCAATGCGGAGCCTGCCTTATCGTTAGTGCCTGAAGCACGTGCACCACCAAATGGCTGCTGTCCTACAACAGCGCCAGTAGGCTTATCGTTGATGTAGAAGTTACCCGCTGCGTTCACCAGCTTGCGTGTCATCAGTTCTGTAGCGTAACGGTCTTGCGAGAAGATGGCTCCTGTCAGCGCATAGTCCGAAGTGGTATCTACCAGGTCTATCGCCTCTTCCCATTTATCCGCTTCGTATACGTGAATGGTCAATACAGGGCCGAATATCTCTTCGCACATGGTCACATACTTAGGATCTTTGGCCTCAATGATAGTAGGCTCAATGTACCAACCTTTGCTGCTGTCGCAGGTACCGCCACATATGATCTCAGCTTTATCACTATCTGCTACGCCATCTATATATTTCTTAATGCTGTTGAAAGATTTTTCATCTATCACCGCATTGATGAAGTTCGTAAAGTCGTCCACCACACCCATCTTCATGGTCTTCACCTCAGCTATCAGTTTTGTTTTTATCTCATCGGCCAGGTTCGATGGCAAATAAGCTCTGCTGGCAGCAGAACATTTTTGCCCCTGGTATTCAAAAGCTCCCCTTGCCAGGCCGGCCACTACCGCATCTACATTCGCACTGGGGTGCACCATTACGAAGTCTTTACCACCGGTCTCCCCTACTATGCGCGGGTAGCTCTTATATTTGGCTATGTTGCCTCCAATGGTCTTCCACATGGTCTGGAACACACCTGTTGAGCCTGTAAAGTGTACCCCTGCAAAATCCCTGTGGTTGAAACAGATATCACCTACAGTAGGGCCACTGGTATATACCAGGTTGATGACACCATCCGGCAGGCCTGCTTCTTTCAGTATCTCCATGAATACACTGGCACTGTACACCTGTGTATTAGCAGGTTTCCAAACCACCACGTTGCCACACATAGCAGGCGCTGTTGGCAGGTTGCCGCCTATTGCTGAGAAGTTGAATGGTGTTACCGCCAGTATGAACCCTTCCAGCGGACGGTATTCCAGGCGATTGTGCATGCCTGTGGGTGATAATGGCTGTTGCTTATATATATCTGTCAGGTAATGAACATTGAAACGCAGGAAGTCGATCAACTCGCAGGCGCTGTCTATTTCAGCCTGGTAGGCATTCTTGCTTTGCCCCAGCATAGTGGCCGCATTCATACGCGAACGGTATTTGGTGGCCAGCAGTTCTGCGGCTTTCATGAAGATACCTGCACGATGTTCCCAGGGCATAGCCGCCCAGCCTTCCCTGGCTGCCAGTGCCGCGTCAATTGCCTGCTGCACATGTTCTGCACTGCCTGCATGGAAATGACCTAAAAGATGACCCGTTTCGTGCGGTGGACGTATCTCGTGCTTATCGCCGGAGCGTACTTCCTGCCCGTTGATATACATCGGGATATCGCGCATCTCGGCTTTCATATCGGCTAAAGCCTGTTGTAATTGCTTACGCTCATTACTTCCGGGAGCATAGCTCAGTACCGGCTCATTTTTTGGTTCTTCGTACTTGAAATAGGCATTATGCATATCATCTAAAAATTTCAGTGGGGCAAATTTAGGCTAAATCGACGGTAGTTTCGGTATCAAAAGTTGCTTTGTGGTTAGATATGGGATAATGGATATTTGATATAGGATATTTTCCCTTTCGGTTGGCGTTGTCACCGTACCCTTCAGGCAGCCTTCATCATAACCGTCAAACTGAACCCAACACTGTGAAGTACCCTCCCCCTCTCGCGTCATTGCGACAGAGTATTTGCCACGACAAATACAGCGGAAGCAATCTTGCCCAAACGTGTATTGTATTCCCCCTCTCACTAAAAGCAGCGCAACACCTTATCCTGCCAATCCTCCAATCCTGTGAATCCTGATTCAGACATGCTTCTCTGCTCGCAAAAACCGGAACTATTTAAAAAATACCAGGTGTTTGCGAGGAGGCACGACGAAGCAATCTTAAGAGCTGAAGAACTCTACCAGTTCATAATAACATTCCATAAGTCTTTCCACTCCGGGTTGAAACCATTTATTAATGCTATCTTTTTTGCACGACTTCCTCCCTTTATCTTTCGTTCAGCGTCATTAGCAGCTCCTATAGAATCATACAACTCAAAATACACCAACCTTACACAGCTATATCGGGCAGTAAATGAATTAGGATAGATTCGGTTCTTATGTTCCCAAACACGACCTTTAAGGTCTGAAGTAGCACCTGTATATATTGCCCTTCTGTTTACTGAAGACATGATGTATACGGCTCCGGATTTTGACATTATTCAGGATTTAGTACTACTAATTTAACAACTTAAATATATTCAACTTAATAGATTGCTTCGTCGTGCCTCCTCGCAAAAACCGGAACTATATAAAAAATACCAGGTGTTTGCGAGGCGCGAAGAATGAGCAACGAAGCAATCTTATCAGATGAAGAACACTGATGAGCTCTTAAGATTATTTCGATTACTATGTCTTTTAAGGCCTCAATGAGAGCTTCGCTGTTGCTTCGTCGTGCCTGCTCGCAAAACAGGAAATTTTTAGGTTTTCACTTTTGACTTTTTACTTCTTAACAACCCTCCCCGCTACACTGCCATTCACTTTAATGATGTACACACCTGTAGCAAGGCCGCTCATGTCGGCATGAACTGTTTTACTGCCGCCGGTTTGGCTCAATACCTGTTTTCCTAACAGGTCGGTCAGGGTGATTTGCTCTATGATGGCAGATGAAGTAACTGTAATAGTACCACTTGTAGGATTAGGATAAATACGGATATTATTGTCACGGACAATATCCTCCACGCCCAGCCTTATCTCCAGCTTGATGCAGTTGCTCAGTGCCGTATCCGGGCTCGGGCAGGCATAGTCGCTCGTAATGAGTACGCAGATATTGTCGCTATTGGTGAGGAAGTTCGCATTGGCACCCCATGTTTTGCCTGTGGCGCCGCCTACGCTCTGCCCGTTGCGTTTCCACTGGTACTTAGGGTTAGTTCCCGCGTCCTGTGTTACAGCCGTAAAGTTGATCGGCTCGTTAGGGAATAAAGATGGCCCCGCATCTGCTGTTATGGTAACACCCGGTGTTTTCAGGTCCTGCACCACCATTTTTATGGCGTTGCTGGTATCGGTAAAGGTGGTGGCACAGGTGCCTATGCTCACCATCAGGCAGGTCACCTCATCACCGTTCTTTAAGCTTGTGGTGGCATAGCTGGTTGTTGTCACGCCTTTGCTGACTCCGTTCACCCGCCAGTCATAGCCAACGCTGCCACCATTGGTAGGTATGGCCGTGAAAATTGCTTTTTGCCCGTCACAAATGGTAGTGCCCGGTGTGGGATAGATATTCACATTCGGGTCGGTATTCACTACCACCACCACGCTGTCCGTATCTGATATACAACCATTCAGGTTGGCGAATACATAGTAGGCGCCGGCATAGTTCAGCTGCATGTAGTTGCGGGTTGGGTTTTGTGTGTACTCATAATACCCTGCCGGGCCATACCATGTGTAGTTAGCGCCGTTGATGGTAGTAGCCGTCAGTTGCAGGTCCTGGTGGGCGCATAGCGGACTGTTAGGTGCTGCCGCCGTTGGTTTGGCAGGTTTGGGTAATACGCTTAACGTTACCGTATCTCGGTTGCTGCAACCATTGATAGTTACTGTACTGATATAATCCCCCGCATGGGTACTCGCTGCATTGTTGGTCACTGTCGGGTTTTGGGTAGCCGAACTATAGCCTGGGCCCGTCCATGCATAGCTTACCCCATTGGTTGTGGTACTCGTCGATAATGTTAAGGTCTTGTTCTCACACACCGGGCTGTTGCTACCCGCTGTAGGCTTGGCAGGTGTCTGGTGCACCGTTACAGTAGTGGTATCCCTCAGACTACAGCCCGTACTGTTGAGCGTTGCAGTAAGTATATAGTTACCAGCATGATTCATGGCGGTATTGGCTATCACCGTATCTTCTGCCGAGGAGGTAAAGCTGTTCGGCCCCGTCCATGCCCAGCTTACACCCGTGCTGGTGCTGCTGCCGTTCAGCCTCAGGGTATCGGTGGTACACACAGGGCTGTTGCTGCTGTTGCTCACACCTTGTGGAGCAGCTTTAACACGTATATCCACCTGGTTGTCCAGCGAGGTATCTGCAGGGTTACTGCTCACAATACGCATCCTGTAACCGTTGCCCGGAGTAGTATTCACGGGTATGGTACACCATATAGTATCACCTGTGGTATCTGTACGGCTACCAATATTTATTGGGTTGGCAAAGCTGCCGCTGCTGTTACTTAGTTGTGCGGTAAAGGTATTGTTGTTCTGAAAGCGGAAACTGGTATTGTACACCAGCGGAATAGTCTGCAAAGGGCAAAGTACCGTATCAGTAAAGGGTTGTTTGATAAATGCTGTAGTGTCTTCTTCAAAGTACACACCTAAATGGCTACCAGAAGAAAGGGCTGTTAGGTGCGTAATCGCAAAAGAATAAATATTAGGCTCTGTAATATCTATCAAAATACAACCAAAATCATTACCTATAGTATCATTAAGATTCCCATTAGTATCAATACCAAATGGGTTTGTACAACCTGAACATGGAGCTGATGTAAGCTCATTATAACTTAGGATGTGGTGCTGGCCGTTAATAGAAAATGAAAAATCTTCGCCATCAGCAGCTGCACCTAAAGTTATCCTGATATGATTTGATGCAGGGGAAAGACTAAAACTATATGTATTTACATAAGCTCCTCCATGACCAATAAGATAACGACTTCCCATGCAGGGGACTATAACAGTTTGTGTTGTTCCCGTACCCGGCGTTACAGTCACAGACGTATTGCCATATTGAGCAGTCCCGCTCGTATGGATAATGTTATATAATGTTTGTGCATTAAGCATATTGCCCGGAAAATAAAGTATGGTAAATACTAGAAAGAAGGCTACAATGCTGCTCATCCACTGGCAATGGTTTTTGGTGATAACAGTAGTCATGCGATATTATTTGACATAAAGTTAATAATTAGAGCGATAAAAATAACAGGGTGTTTTCACCTTTGGTCGCTGTTGTCACCGCACCAATCAGCCCCCCATCAAAGCCGTCATGTTGAGCGCAGAAACTAACGACAGGCAATTACCTTCCCCTCTTGAGAGGGGCAACCGAACACAGTGAGGTGGGGTGTGTATTTCCCCCTTTGGTCGCTGTTGTCACCACACCGATCAGCCCCCATCAATGCCGTCATGTCGAACGCAGAGAGACATCCCCTGAGAACTTGCAATAAGCTGCATTTATCCACTCATCCTAAAAGCACCCCAACTTCTTATCCTGCTAATCCTCCAATCCTGTGAATCCTGATTCAGACAAGCATTACTATCTACAAAATATAATTGTAATAATGAATAAAATAACGTATATTTGTTATAATAAAAACGAATGAAATTACGAAGATCCCGCCATGGCGGGACATTAATAAAACTATAAGCCAATGCCCTCACCCCAACATATACGCAACAAAACCGGTCCCGCCTCTGCGGGACTTTTTTATGCATTGTTAAGTACAACGACTATACTGTTTTACTTAACATTACTTAACAGTTTTCACTGCAAAGCATTAACTATCAACAACTTAGCGAAACGGAATATTAACTCATGGTTAAACTCAAAAACTGAATTACTTAACAAACAAACCTGTATTCCTGCCAGGTCGGTATCACTACCCTATCAATCAGTCAGCCATCTTTGCACATACTTCGCCCCCACCAATACCTCGGTACTCATAAAAGTGTCAGAGAATAAGAGTATGGCAACAAGTAGCTCGTTTAACTATATCTTTGCAGGCTTATACCATATTATGGCAGAAGAAACGGAAGACCTGTGGGAAGATGATATTCCTGAAGAGGATAATGAAGAGGCCGCTCCTGAACGGGTGGAACGCATGCGCTTTATTACAGACAAAGGGCAGGAACCCTTACGCATAGACAAGTTCATGATGCACAAGGTGGAGCATGCTACCCGCAATAAAATACAGCAAGCATTAGAAGAGGGACATATACTGGTGAACGGAGCCATCGTAAAAAGCAACTATAAAGTAAGGCCGGGTGATGAGGTGATACTGTTTGAAACACGCAGCCAGGAGAGCACCGAGGTACTACCTGAAGACATTCCGCTGGACGTGGTGTATGAGGATGACGATGCGCTGATCATCAACAAGCCCGCCGGCATGGTGGTGCACCCCGGCAACGGCAATCGTAACGGCACTCTGGTAAATGCACTGGCCTTTTACCTGCAAAAAGAGAATATAGACACCGAAGGACTGCCACGCGTGGGGCTGGTGCACCGTATAGATAAGAACACCAGCGGGTTGATCGTAATAGGCAAGTCAGAAGCGGCTATGACAAAGCTGGCGGCACAATTCAAGAAACACACCGTGCACCGAAGGTACATTGCGCTGGTATGGGGCGACCTGGCCGACGATGAGGGTACAATTGTAGCCCACGTGGGCCGCGACCAGCGCCATCGCAAGCGTATGGATGCCTACCCCGACGGTGAACATGGCAAGGAAGCTATTACACATTACAAAGTGCTGGAACGTTTTAACTATGTAACGCTTGTGGAACTGAGGCTGGAAACAGGCCGTACCCACCAGATACGTGTACATATGCGGTATATAGGGCATCCGCTGTTCAACGACAGCACTTATGGTGGCGACAGGATAGTAAAAGGAACGGTTTTTACCCGCTACAAGCAGTTTATTGACAACTGTTTCAAAATTTTGCAACGACATGCATTACATGCTAAGGAACTGGGCTTTAAACATCCTGTTACCGGTGAATGGATACAATACGATTCAGAACTGCCGGAAGATATGACCGAGGTGATAGAAAAGTGGCGCACTTACACCAAAGGCATGAATAACCAATTGAAGGAGCGAATGGGAGGATAAATCATTAAATAAATAAAAAAATACATACATACAATGCTGAATGGTGGTTATTTGCGGTAATCAAGCTTAAATGCAGGAAAAAACACGGCAAAATGCACCATTAATCGGTTATTAATCCATAATTTTGTTAGAATCAGTTTATTTAAAATAAATATAACACATGTCTTTGTTAGCAATTAACCCGACTTTATTGATCGGAATGCCGGGTACCGGTGAGTGGGTAGTTATTCTTGTGGTGGTTGTGGTACTTTTCGGAGGTAAGAAAATACCTGAACTGGCCCGTGGTATCGGTAAAGGTATTCGTGAATTTAACGATGCTAAAAAAGGAGTACAGGAGGAGATCGAGTCAGGCATGAAAGATAATTCTGACAAGTCGAAGTAATACTGCTCCCTTACATTACACAGCACACAACTTTTACATAATTCATAATTTTATTAACCCATGTCTTAGCAGGCAGCAATAATTTATTAGGTAACCTTACGATGCGTATAAAAGGCTTATTACTGATACCTGTTTTACTGCTTTCTTACACACATTGTGCTATGGCGCAGGCCTTAGACAACAGTTTTTACAAGGTAAAAAGTGATACCATAGTAATTCGTAAAGGTATAGATCCTAAGCTGTATGCCGCTAACCTGGAAGCTGCCAAACCCAAAACATATAAGCATGTACCCTTTGCTACGGACACTGCTTATTTTGGTGAGAAGGTGCCTTATATCACAAGCTTTACAGAAAAGTACCTGAAAACGCGCAACCGCACACTGAATATCGTTCAGGATCGTGCAGAAGTTGTATTCCCAATGATAGACAGTGTACTGACATCATACAGGATACCCAAAGAGTTGAAATACCTGGCTGTTATCGAGTCGGCATTGAACAACAAAGCCCGCTCAAGGGTAGGCGCAGTTGGCCCGTGGCAGTTCATGTCGTATACAGGACGCGAAATGGGCCTTGTGGTGAACAGGAGCCGTGACGACCGCAAGGATTGGGTACGCTCTACCAATGCGGCCGCCAAATACCTGATAGAGCTGTATGATGAGCTAAATGACTGGCTGCTGGTAATAGCAGCCTACAACAGCGGCCCAAGACCTGTACTGAGAGCAATACAACGCACCGGCAGTGATAATTTCTGGGATATAAAACCTTACCTGCCCAAAGAAACGCAGAACCATGTGCTGGCATTTGTATCAACTGCTACTATATTTGAGAAATTGGACTATTATATCGGCACTGCAATACCTGACAAAATAAGCTATGTAAGGCCGGTAAAAGCGGAAAAGACCAAAGAAAAGGCCAGGTCTCGTTTTAGCGACGATGAGCTGAAGTTAATGGCGATAGTACGCATCTCCTCCCCATTGTACCTGGAATTGATAGCCAACGAGCTGGATATAGACCTGAAACAACTGAACAGGTGGAATTATGACTATGAATTATTTGAATATGACACCTACGAAGAAGACACCTATGCACTACGTATACCTAAAGAGAAAATGACCGCTTTTTTAGCTAAAAAAGTGTTTCTTGAAAAGAAAAGCCAGCAGATATACATGGCACAGGACATGTAATCATAAAATTATTTTTGAATTCTATTTTTTTAATTTACCTTTGCAGCCTTAAAATACGAAATAAATAAATGGCAAATCATAAAGCAACCAGGAAGAGTGTAAGGAAAAACGCAGCACGTCGTGACCGTAACCGTTATTATGGCAAAACCACACGTAATGCAATACGCACATTACTGGCTATAACTGATAAAAAAGAAGCTACTGAGCAAATGCCAAAGATCATTGCTATGATCGATAAACTGGCAAAACGCAACGTAATTCACAAGAACAAAGCCAGCAACCTGAAATCAGGTGTTGCCAAGAAAGTAGCTGCACTGGCTTAATACATAGCCATTTCAATATATTTAAAGCCATCCCCTACAGGGATGGCTTTTTTCGTTTTAACATTTTTTTGCAATAAGACATTTGGCATTTACGAAATGATTCGTATGTTTGTTTACGAAACTATTCGTACAACAACAGTGTAACTATGACGGATAAGATAAAACCAACTGAAAGTGAACTGGAGATACTGAACATACTATGGAACCGGGGACCAAGTACCGTAAGAACAGTACACGAAATACTGGAACCAAGTAAAGGTTCAGGCTACACCACTACCCTGAAGCTGATGCAGATCATGCATGAAAAAGGATTGGTGAAACGCGACAACTCTGCCAAAGTACACATATTTGAAGCTGTAGTATCTAAGGAAAAAACTCAGGGACAACTCATCAGGAAAATGGTAGATACTGTATTTAACGGAAATACCATGCAGATGGTGATGCAGGCCTTAGGTAACCACAAAGCCGATGCTGCAGAACTGGAAGCCATAAGAAAGTACCTGGATAAAATAGAAAACAAATAACCACACAAAAAAACACTACTATGGATCATTTGTTTCCCCAGACACCAGAACTTATTTACGCCATCGGCTGGGCATTGATGCATGCACTGTGGCAAGGACTGCTGATATATGCTCTGCTGAGACTGGCATTGCGTTTTATTCCCGGCAACTATTCATCATTACGTTATTATACTGCTTTGTCTGCGCTTGGCGTACTCATAGGTTGGTTTGGCAGTACCCTGCTATACCAGTATAACAATATGATGTTGCAACAGGATGCAGGTAATGCCGTAGCAACTACTATGTTTATTTATGACCCCGGCACAGGCATTGAAACAGCCCCAGTATGGAATAAACTACTGGTATGGTACAGCATGCATACTGGAGCAATAGTAGGCTTGTATATTACCGGAATGCTATTGCTGGCATGCAGGTTATTATACAACCTGTTCCTGGTAAATAAACTGAGAACTACAGGTTTATCTGACGTACCTGACCAATGGATGGGGATATTGTCGAAATGCTGCCAGACGCTGCAGATCAACAAGAATATACGACTCCACCTGTCTGAAATAGTAAGTGTGCCCATGGTGATGGGGGCTTTGAAGCCTGTAGTGCTCATGCCTATAGCACTGGCGGGCAACCTGAGCCTGCAGGAAACTGAAACGATATTACTACACGAACTGGCGCATATAAAACGAAATGATTACCTGCTGAATATTATCCAGATGTTCATCGAAACTATCTTATTCTACAACCCTTTTGTATGGCTGATATCGTCAATAGTACGGAAGGAGCGGGAGCATTGCTGTGATGATATAGTCATCAACCGTACCGGAGACAGGCTACCGTATGCCAGGGCCCTGGCAACACTGGAAACCTATCGGCTAAATCCTGCACAGCCCGCGCTGGCAGTAAGTGGCGACAAAAATTTATTATTAACCAGGATAAAAAGGATTATGGAAATGAGAAAGAACAACATCAACCCCGGCCAGCTTATGGCAGTGTCGACAGCTGTGTTGCTGCTCATAGTATCAGTTACCTTCATCATACCTGAGGTAAAAGCACAAGACAAAAAGGATAAAAACGATAAAAAGAAAACAGAACAAAATGCCCAAACCGGCAAAACAACGAATGTTTCAACACCGGGAGGAAAAATCAATGCTACGAGTGGCTCTGCCAGTGGAGGAAAGACCTCATCGTCTACTAAAGTGATTGTAACTGATTACAGTAAAGATCAATTGGAAAAGGACATTGAAAAAGAAGCACTCAAAACAGCCAAGCTGGCACTTGAGACCGCCAACGGTGTATTAACGGAAATAGACCTCGGAGACTTAATCAGCAGCGCTATAGAAGACGTAGACTGGGAAAGTATCAGTACAGAACTCAATGACTCCCTGGAAAAAGTGGATTGGACCGCTATACAGGCAGATGTCAAAGATGCGATGAGAGAAGTGAACCGCGCCATGAAAGAAGCACAACAGAACATAAAGGAAGCAGGCAAGGAAATGTCGCATACCTATAATAAGGCTCAACACGATAAGGAAATAGCAGAAGCAAAAAGGGAACTGGCAGAGGCAAGGCGACAAATGACAGTAGCAGCCAGAGAACTGGCAGAATTAAGGAGAGAACAAGCACAGGCCAAACGCGAGGAAATGAGAGCATATGCTCACGAGATGAGGCGGCACAATGATGACCTTAGTGATGACGAAATATACATAGCGCGCAACGGCAAAAGAGTTCCCCTGGCCCCTACTGCTGAAATATATGTTTCCAGCTCAAGAGACCGGTTGTTGAAAGCTATGGAGAAGGATGGATTAATAGACAGGCGTAATGGTTTCAAAATTGAGAAAAAGGGGAATAAGCTGACTATAGATGGGGTAAGACAATCAAAAGAGGTGATGAACAAATACGAACGGCTGTTGGGCGCCGGAGATCTAACCATAAAAGGCAATTATCGAAGCATAAAAATATCCGTAGACAAATAAGCATTTAAAAGTGTAGTATTAACCTTAAGCCCCCTGATGTCTATCAGGGGGCTTTTCTATTTCTTAATAGCTGGTTAACTGTTAACATTCGAGGTCGTTAACTAATTCCAAAGCATGCGTTAACCGTTAACGAATATTTGGAAAGGGGCCCTTCTGCGTTGCATCTTTGTATCAACGAAACAAACAAAGGCGTTTCGACAAAAAATAAAAACACACAAACACATTCAAAACAAACACAAACGAAAAAACAAAGATCATGCAAGCAACAACTTTCAACTACGCTCAGAACAATGCTACTGCCGCTGCTAACGCTGCAAATGCTATCATCCGCAAAGAGGCTACCCAGAAGATCATTATGTTCTCTGCAATACTTATCTGCTTACTGGCTGCTGTGAACCTATAAGAGGACATTATTTACCTGACCTCCAGCTTACCCCATGCCTGCTCACTACCGGCCTGCACTTTATAGAGATACATTCCCTTGGGCAGTTCTGTTGTATTGAAACTTATCATTCCTTTTTCAGAAATATTCCGAGATTCTGTCATTACTACCCTTCCAGTTATATCCATCAGCGAGATAGCTACATTACGTGGCTCCTTAAGCGTTACACTAAAATTCGCGATACTATTTGCAGGATTGGGATAAACCCCTACCGACATAATCGCTTTTTTAACCTCATTAACTGAAACCGGAACATCCAAAACAGTTATACTTGCACAACTCATGTTATTGCTACTAACCGTATCCAGTATAGTATCAACTTTATTAAGCATAGACACTCCAACGCATATATCAGTCGGTCCTGTTTTCCATCCTTTATTGACCGTAAAACTGAAAGACACACCAGCACTGTCGCCAGGCCACAGGTCTTTATTGGTCAGTACCATATATGGAACAAACCCGGTACCATTGCTGAAACTGATAGGAGATCCGTCAAAAGACAATTCAAAAGCAAGGCTGTCAGTCATAAAAAATGTATCAACACCATTATTCCTGATAGAAGCTTTTATGGTAAACTGTATATCAGTATAAACTGTGTCTGTTGTTACAGGTTCTATAAGCCTGATACTGAAATCGGAATAACGTTGGGCTGAAGCGGAAAGGAAAAAAAAGGCCAGAAGAATCGGGAAAATAAAGTTTTTGTACATAGTAGTGGTTTTTAAAAAAGTGAACGTAACGTAAAGAGCAACAAACATAACGTAACAATACGTTAAAGAATACATAAAATGATATTGTTATGTATTCTTTAACTTTTCGCAAGAAAACGATGACCAATAAAAACAGAGAGCTATAACTGCATGAAGCAAGCAGAGATATGTACATAACAGGCGAACTAATTTGCATATTCTATTAAATAAACAAAGTATTGAACTATTTTCGCAGCATGAAAAAGACACTGTTGATAACTGGAGGAGCCGGATTTATTGGCTCGCATGTAGTAAGGTTGTTTGTAAATAAATACCCTGACTATCATATTATCAATCTTGACGCCCTGACCTATGCCGGCAACCTGGAAAACCTGAAGGATATTGAACATTCCTCAAACTATACTTTTGTAAAGGCAGACATAACTGAAGCAGAAGTAATGAATGACCTGTTTAAGCAATATAATTTTGATGGTGTAATTCATCTTGCGGCAGAAAGTCATGTAGATCGTTCCATTACTGACCCTAATGCATTTATCAAGACCAATGTAATGGGCACTGCCAACCTGCTCAATGCCGCAAAAGAGCTTTGGAAGGATAATTACGAAGGGAAGCTTTTCTACCATGTGTCTACAGACGAAGTATATGGCTCACTGGGAGAAACCGGATTTTTCCTTGAGACAACGCCATACGATCCTCAATCGCCCTACTCAGCCTCAAAGGCTTCTTCTGACCACTTGGTGCGTGCTTATGGAAATACATATGGTTTACCATTTGTCATCACCAACTGCTCGAACAATTATGGTCAGAACCAATTTCCCGAGAAACTGATCCCATTGTTTATTAACAACATCCGCAATAAAAAGCCTCTGCCGGTATATGGAGATGGCAAGTACACCCGTGACTGGCTATACGTGGTAGATCATGCCCGCGCGATAGATACGGTTTATCATACCGGCAAGCAAGGTGAAACCTATAATATCGGAGGTTTTAATGAGTGGCAGAATATTGAGCTGATAAAAATATTGTGTACCCAGATGGATAAGAAGCTGGGGCGTGCTGAAGGAGAATCAGCTGAGCTGATCACCTATGTAAAAGACCGTCCCGGGCACGACCGCAGGTATGCGATTGATGCCAACAAGATAAAAAATGAGCTGGGTTGGGAACCCTCTGTCACATTTGAAGAAGGATTGAGTATTACTATAGACTGGTACCTGGCCAATGAAGAGTGGTTAAACCACGTAACATCAGGTGCTTATCAACATTATTACGAAAAACAGTATAATTAATTATGAAAGGTATCATACTTGCCGGGGGGTCCGGTACAAGATTATATCCATTGACAATAGCAGTAAGCAAGCAACTGATGCCTGTTTACGACAAACCAATGATCTACTACCCGCTTTCAACTTTGTTGCTGGCAGGCATAAACGAGATACTTATTATCACTACCCCCGATGACCAGTCAGGTTTTAAAAAGCTGTTAGGTGACGGTAGCCAGATAGGCTGCAAATTCGAATATGTTGTTCAACCAAGCCCGGACGGACTGGCGCAGGCATTCATATTGGGTGAAGAGTTTATCGGCCAGGACTCTGTAGCACTGGTATTAGGCGATAATATTTTCTATGGTTCAGGTATGGGCAAATTGTTGCAAAACAAGGCTAACCCGGATGGTGCCGTAGTATTTGCCTACCAGGTAAGTGATCCTGAACGTTATGGCGTTGTTGAATTTGATGACAGCTTTAAAGTAAAAAGCATAGAAGAGAAACCACAGAATCCAAAATCGAACTTTGCCGTACCGGGGTTGTACTTCTACGATAATGATGTGGTAGAAATAGCCAAAAATATGAAACCATCACCCAGAGGTGAGCTGGAAATAACAGATGTAAATAAAGTATACCTTGAGAAAGGGAAACTGGAAGTGGGTGTTTTGGACAGGGGCACAGCATGGCTGGATACCGGCACATTCGATTCGCTACAGGAGGCCGGCCAGTTTATTGAAGTAATAGAAAAACGCCAGGGCCTGAAAGTGGGTTGTATTGAAGAGATAGCCTACCGTAAGGGCTATATAAACAAAGAACAGTTACTGGTTTTGGCAGAAAAGTTCAAAAAGAGTGGTTATGGAGACTACCTGTACATGATAGCCAACGAAACCAGGTATAGTATTTAGTAGTCTTAATAAGAACAAGAAGGGGTAATTAATGTTGATATACCTGATACCATTTATTTCTGCATTCATAGGTTATTTTACCAACTGGATAGCTATAAAAATGTTGTTCCACCCAAGGAAGCCTGTAAATTTGTTGGGCCTGACTATCCAGGGTATTTTTCCCAAGCGACAGAAACAGTTTGCGCAGAAACTAGGCATTATGGTAGCAAGTGAACTTTTGCACTTTGACGAAATAGCTGACAAATTAAAAGACCCTGAACAGTTAAGAGCTATATCCCCAACTATTGAAAATCATATTGACAGCTTTCTCCGTATCAGGTTAAAAGAAAAGATACCTGTGGTATCTATGTTCATTGGCGATAGTACCATAGAGAAGCTGAAAGAGGGAATGATGGAAGAGATAAACACATTACTACCCCAGGTGATAGGCGAATACACTGATGGACTAAAAGCCAAAATCAACATTGAAAAAATGGTTACAGAAAAAGTAGAGAACTTCAGCAGTGATAAGCTAGAGGAAATACTTGCTGCTATCATGAAAAAGGAATTCCGCTTTGTAGAGATACTGGGAGGTGTTGTTGGTTTTATCATCGGACTATTGCAGGTGGCTATTACTTTGTTACAATAATGTGACAAGAAAACTCACAGCAATACATGAAGACTATTTATCTTTATTGAACAACTAATACTCATCTTATGAAACACATCCTATCGATATTAACAATAACCGTGATGACATCCCTGGCAATTGCTCAAAAAATTCACTTTACAGACACATCAAACAGTTGGTACCAACATTATGCAGATATCGGCATGAGTGAGGTCGATTTTAATTTTTACTATAAAGACTCCATAATAACCATCGACACACTTGAATACAAGTACCTGACAGCTTATACTCATTCTAAATGGGGCGGTAGTCCTGATGAGTCTATTCTTATTCGGGAAGATACTGTTGCTAATAAGGTATTTGCAAAAGTATACAGTGACTTTCACACATATTTAGTATCAGATACCAATGAACATCTTTTGTACGATTTTAACCTGCAAACCGGAGACACGTTTACAGCTATCAACAAGTACGGAACATTCCAGCATGTAGTACAATTAGATAGTATAACAATTGGTGGTATAAATCATAAACTATTCAAAATGCAGGGCTTTGGTGGCAGTACCAGCTACCGTGTGATAGAAGGGGTCGGCTCTACAATGGGTATTATGTTTCCGCTATACCCTTATGTTTTCGAAAGCAACACTGAACTATTATGCTTCAAACAAAGCGGTGTAGCAAAACCTTTCAGTAAAAAAGTGGATTATATTGACAATACTCAAAGCTGTCATGTAAGTGTTCGGAATTTGACATACAACAATGGGGTTGCAATCAATATCTCACCACAGCCAGCCACCACATTTGCACGAATAGAAATGCCGGCATATATCAAATCGGGTATAGTCTTTATAATCAACCAACTTGGACAAACTGTATATGAACAAATTATATCCGGCAAAACATCTATAACCATAGACAATCCCGGCACACTGAACGGGTTGAATTATTACAGAATTATTGACAAAGACAATAATATGTCCTATAGCGGCAAGATCATATTCCATTAAACAACAATACCACCAAAGAGGTGGCATTGTTGTTTAGACGCAAAAATGTATTAGTATTTATAACTCCTGTAAGAAGGGCCGTCCAGTTTTTTCTGGAAGATCACCTGCAGTGTTTTATTATCCACTTCGTATATTTTGGAAGCAGAACCGCAGCCTATAAAATAAGAATTACCTGTCTTTTGTACAGAGCCCATATACTGACCGAATGCATTTTCCGGCACATCAATAGCTTTAAAACCAGTTACTACTCTTGTCACTTCGTTCAGTTTAAACTCAACCACCCTGGAATAAGGCCTTAAAGTCTGGTCACCATTGTCAAACATAAGTAACGTATTATCTCCTTTGGTAATCGTAGCATGATGTTGCCTTAAGAACTTCTGTTGTGTGTTTAAAACAAAGTCGCTGTTTGTTCCACCAAGTCTCCAGAGTATCTTACCAGTTTGCCTGTGTATCTTTACCACCTGGTCCAGGTTGCGGAAAGATGCAACAATATTATTATCATTCGGATCAATGAAGATACTGTTAAGGTGTGCATAATCCCTTACAGCACTACTATTTGTAAAATCATTTCCCTCGACACTTGTAGTATAAAATTCAGGATAGTCGGTTGCATTCCATTCAAAAACAACCTGTCCGTTCTTTACCTCCTGTATGATGCATGCAACAACTTTGATATCCTGTGCAGGATTCAAAGAAGCAGGAATATTATCAACCGCAGTTTCAACATATGACATTGTTATATAGTGATCATCGTCCAGGTAAATAAAGTCATGTGCATCTACCGGCAACGCCATTGTTCTGCCATTATAAGGCAATAACAACAGTTGATTTATTTCGTCAAGATTTTCATTCAGAATGGTCACATGTCCCGGCATATAACCGACTCCCTTCATTGTCTGTATGGTTGGGTCTAATGCTATATACGAATACCTGTATTGCCCGTTCACCTTCCAGCGTGCAAAGTCCAGCAATGCTGTTTCAATTATCTTTTCTTTGAGCAGGTTACCCTCAATATCAAATACCTGTAATCTGCCGGGACGATACCAGTCCTTAAAATCATACACAGCACTTAATATTTCATACCTTTCGTGCACTACCGGAGTATCGATAACGACATCAATTTGCTGATGAATGTTGGAGAAAGAAGTATTTTCTTTCCTACACGAGTAAAGGCTTATTACTGCCGACAATGTCAGCAATAATGGATAAACGTTTTTCTTCATATTAATAATAGAACACGCAATATAAGAACATTAATTCGAGATTAATTTTACATTAAATAATAATTATTTTCCTACTACATATTGATGTGAGCTACAATAAAAGAGATGTGAGTGACAGTGCTACAATAAGATTCAAAAAAATCAGCTGATGTTTATGTCTTAAGACAAGAACCTAGTAATCATATTAATAGCTGAATGAGTGGAAGTTATTGTATTAGCCATACAATGTCTTAATTTTGCAGGTAAACACGATATAATGTCACATTATTATAGCCTTGGGAAGATACCGCACAAAAGACATACACAATTCAGGAACGAAGAAGGCAAACTGTATTCAGAACAACTGTTTAGTACAGAAGGTTTCTCTTCCAACTACTCGTTGCTATATCATGTGCATCCACCTACGCAAATAATAAGAACAGAAGAACCGGTAGATGTATCCCCCAAAGCAGCAACGGACAATATACTGAAACATCGCAGCTACCAGGGCTTCAATATCAAGCCGGAGGCGAATTACCTGGACAGCCGTAAAATTGTCCTGTTCAACAACGATGTACAGATAACACTGGCTGCACCGCAAAAAAGTCTTGCAGACAGTTTCTTTAAGAATGCAGACGCTGATGAAGTAATATTCGTTCATGAAGGGAAAGGTGTACTGAAAACGCAGTACGGACAAATACCTTTCGGGTACGGAGATTATCTTGTTATACCAAGGGGTACAATATACCAGGTAACATTTGAGGACGAGAACAACAGGCTGTTCATTGTAGAATCATTCAGCCCGATACAATTCCCTAAACGCTACCTGAGCAAATATGGCCAGTTGCTTGAGCATGCTCCATTCTGTGAACGAGATGTACGTAAGCCGCAGGACCTGGAAACAATAGACGAGAAAGGTGAATTCCTGATACAAACCAAAAAGAAGGGACTACTCTACCCTATATGGTATGCCAACCATCCATTTGATGTTGTGGGTTGGGATGGATGTGAATATCCTTATGCTTTCAGTATACACGATTTTGAGCCAATTACCGGCCGCGTGCACCAACCACCACCGGTACACCAAACATTTGACGCACATAACTTCGTTATCTGCTCATTCGTACCGAGATTGTTTGACTATCACCCGGCTGCTATTCCTGCTCCTTATAACCACAGCAACATTGATAGTGATGAAGTACTTTATTATGTTGACGGTGATTTCATGAGCCGCAAGCATGTAACGAGGGGTATGATCACCCTGCACCCAGCAGGCATACCTCACGGACCGCATCCCGGAGCAGTAGAAAAGAGTATAGGAGCTAAAGAGACCGGAGAACTGGCGGTTATGGTTGATACATTCCACCCGCTGAAAATGACTGAATATGCCCAGGGGATAGAAGACGAAGGCTACATCATGAGTTGGGCGGAATAAACTATTTTTGTAAAGTATAGATAAAAATAAAGATATGGATACACAAACAGCAAGCCAGAAAATGGCATTGGCGAAGGATTTCCTTCCTATCAATGGAACCGACTATATCGAGTTTTATGTAGGTAACGCCAAGCAGGCGGCACATTATTACAAAACCGCTTTCGGGTTTCAGACAGTAGCTTATTCCGGTCCGGAAACAGGCGTGAGAGACAGAGCATCATATGTATTGCAACAAGGCAAGATTCGCCTGGTACTGACCACTCCTTTAAAATCAGACCACCCTATATCTGAGCATATCAAAAAACATGGTGATGGTGTAAAAGTACTGGCCCTGTGGGTGGATGATGCATACAGCGCTTTTGAAGAAACTACAAAGCGTGGTGCAAAACCTCATACTGAGCCAATAACACTTACTGACGAAGACGGTGAGGTGAAAATGTCAGGTATCTATACCTATGGCGAAACCGTTCACATGTTTATTGAGCGTAAGAACTATAATGGTGTATTTATGCCAGGCTTCAAGCCAATGACCAGTGAATACAACCCAACAGAAACCGGGTTACTGTATGTAGACCACTGCGTGGGTAATGTTGGCTGGGGCCGCATGAATGAAACCGTACAATGGTATGAAGATGTTATGGGCTTTGCCAACATCCTGACATTTGACGACAAGCAGATAACGACCGAGTACTCTGCCCTGATGAGTAAGGTAATGAGTAATGGTAACGGCTATGTGAAGTTCCCTATCAATGAACCAGCTGAGGGCAAAAAGAAATCACAGATAGAAGAATACCTGGATTTTTATGAAGGTGAGGGCGTTCAACATATTGCGGTTGCTACAGCCGACATACTGAAAACCGTAAAAGAGCTTAAATCACGAGGTATTGAATTCCTGGATACGCCGGATGCTTATTATGAGACCCTACTGGAGCGTGTAGGAGATATTGATGAAGAGGTGAAACAACTGCAAGAGCTGAAAATACTTGTAGACCGGGACGAAGAAGGTTACCTGCTGCAAATATTCACAAAACCACAGGAAGACCGCCCGACATTGTTCTTTGAAATAATACAGCGTAAAGGCGCACAAAGTTTTGGTGCCGGAAACTTCAAAGCTTTGTTCGAATCTATAGAACGCGAGCAAGAGAAGCGGGGTAACTTATAGTTTTTGTTAAGGGGTCGTTAAGCCCCCTTTTTTATATAGCAAAAACCTCATATCCCACGATATTGGGGTTATCTTCGCATTTATTATTTTTGACCATAATCGATCTTTAGTGCTGATATGCCACATAAGTTTTTAAAAATATTGCTACCGGTCTTGTTGATAGCTACGTCAACATTTGCACAAGACGACATCAAAACATTTAAGAATTTTCAATTCTCCTTCAGCAGGGTTTCCGGCGCGTATGCTAAGTTCAACGATAGCATTCAGCGGATGTTCAGGCATAAAGGCCTGCAATACCCACCAAGAGATATTTACATCAGGGCTTTCAAAGCGCAGAACGAACTGGAGTTGTGGGCACGTGATAATTCCAACGAAGAATATAAACTGATAAAGAACTACAGGATATGCGCGTTGTCTGGCATATTAGGGCCGAAGAGGTGGGAAGGTGACCGCCAGGTGCCCGAAGGCTTTTATTTTATTGAAGACTTCAACCCCCGCAGTGATTATTATCTGTCTATGCTGGTGAGCTATCCTAACTATTCGGACCTGCTGCTGAGCAACAAGCAAAAACCCGGTGGTGATATTTATATTCACGGCGGTTGCTCAACCATTGGCTGTATGCCCATGACAAATAATGTAATAGAAGAGTTGTATGTAATATGCCTGAATGCTAAGCTAAGTGGCGAGATGAATATACCCGTTCATATCTTCCCTACCCGTTTTACCAGGAATGGACTCAACTTCCTGGGACGTGAATATGGCCAGGAAGATGAAAAGCAAAAATTCTGGGTGAATATGAAATACCAATACGATTACTTTGAACGTAACCACAAAATATTACCGGTATTGTATACACCAGAAGGTGAATATGTATACGGCAACTAAATATCAAACTGTTTTTTCCTTAAATTGCGATACATAAGTAATTTAAGAACAGATACATGTCAATAAATATTCCAGGCAGCAATACCTTCAGGATCACAGGGATTGCTGCTTTGTTTTGTGGCCTTATAACCTTTCTTTCCTGCGAAAAAGAGGTTAAGATCGACCTGAATACCGGTGAGCCGAGGCTGGTTGTAGAAGGTGGCATTGAGAATGACCTACCTCCTATCGTACTACTCACAAAATCTATAGGTTATTTTGATAAGATAACGCTTGAGACTTTACAAAACACTTCTGTTCATGGTGCTGAAGTATATGTAAGCAACGGAACTAAAACAGTACAACTTCATGAATATTCGGTTGATACAGGCAATAATGGTGTTAAGTTCTATTACTACAGTCTTATTGATTTTAATAATCCGGTCATTCCACCCCTGGATTCATTTATGGTAGGTGAAATTGAAAAATACTATATATTAACCATTAAATACGAAGGCCAGACGTACACATCTACCACTAAAATACCTAACCCCACACCAATAGACTCAATACTGACGAAAGTACCGGACAGGCCCGCTGCAGATACTCATTCAAGAACACTACAGGTATACTTCAAAGACCCTGACACCGCAGGCAATTATGTAAGATATTATACCTCAAGAAATGATGAACCCATGTACCCAGGCCTCAACTCAGTTTACTCTGATGAAATAATAGATGGTAAACTGTTCAATACAGAGTTTGTATTGGGAGAACCAAGGTCCACGACCAAACCATTTGATTCATTGGGGCTATGTTATCCCGGTGATAGCATCACTTTTAAATGGGCGGCCATTGACAAAAATGTATATGACTTCTGGAATACCTATGAGTTTGCACTGGGCACTTTAGGCAGTCCGTTTGCAACACCCATACAGGTCAAATCTAACATAAGTAACAATGCCTTAGGTGTATGGGCAGGATATGGGGCATTGTACTACACCCTGAAAGTAAAATAGAATAGCATTTATTCATGAATTTTCCAGTACTAAAACAATAAGCCCTAAAACATTACACATTCCTGCAAATAATATGCCTGTATGTTCAACTTATGTTACATTCAGTTTGAGTCTTAATTATTTATTTCGCTTATAGGGAAATTAGAAGACCCTGAGATTTTTTTTGCAAATTTGCCCAGTTAATAGAATAAGAATATGTCAGAAACAGAAAAAGTACATTGCCTGATCATTGGATCAGGTCCTGCAGGATATACTGCAGCTATTTATGCCGCCCGTGCCGGTATGAACCCGGTTTTGTACCAGGGACTACAACCAGGCGGTCAACTGACCATCACAACAGATGTAGAGAACTACCCGGGCTATCCTGAAGGTATCATGGGCCCGCAGATGATGATAGACTTTGAGAACCAGGCCAAGCGCATGGGAGCAGATATACGTTGGGGCTATGCTACCAAAGTAGATATGTCTCAACGCCCTTTCAAAGTTGAAATAGATGAAGAAAAATGGCTTGAGGCAGATGCACTTATCATTGCGACTGGAGCGTCGGCCAAGTGGTTGAATATAGAATCAGAACAACGACTGAACGGGCATGGTGTTTCGGCATGCGCTGTTTGCGATGGTTTCTTCTTCAAAGGACAGGAAGTAGCGATAGTAGGAGCCGGAGATACTGCTGCTGAAGAAGCATTGTACTTGTCTAAACTTTGCAGCACCGTACACATGATAGTTCGCCGTGACGAGATGCGTGCCAGCAAAGTAATGCAGGACAGGGTGATGAATACAGCCAACATTAAAGTATACTGGAACTCAGAAACGAAGGAAGTATTGGGTGATAATAAGGTGAATGGTGTAACCATCATCAACAATCAAACTAACGAAGAGACAACTATACCGATAGGAGCATTCTTTGTGGCAATCGGTCATAAGCCAAATTCTGATCTTTTCAAAGGAGTGATAGATATGGACGAAGCAGGCTACATCAAGACCATACCCGGCACATCTAAAACCAATGTTGAGGGAGTATTTGCTTGTGGCGATGTACAGGATAAAATATACCGCCAGGCTGTAACTGCAGCAGGTAGTGGATGTATGGCTGCGCTGGATGCGGAAAGGTATCTTGGCGCACTGGAACATGCTGCAGCTGAGCAGGCAAAAGCTTAATATTCATAAATACAATAGCCCCGGACAACGGGGTTATTTTTTTACATGAAACATACAATACTCATACTACTTAATGCCACAAAACATTGGCTTGAGCTTTCAAGAGAAAGACGAAAGCAGTTTTTTGAACTGGAGTTCATCCCCATAGCAGCCAAGTTTTCCGACACGATCAACATCAGGATGTTTGATTCGGAAGCATTTCATGCAAAACACTCAGACTTTCTATTGCTGGAAGTGAGGGACCTGAAAGATTATTACTATTTTATTGAACACCTGCGGGATAGTAAAATATATACCATACCCTATTTTGAAATAAACGACATAGTAGTTGGGCTAGAAAATGGATTTCAGGCATTTGAACATGATATGAAATGACTGACCTGCAACAATACATACAAACCTTTTTCGATGTACAAAATGAGGCACTCGAAACAATTGCCTCACGTTTCAGGTACAATCCTGTTAAGAAGGGAGATTATTTATTGAAACAGGGCAGGCAATGCAACCAACTGTCATTTATCCAGTCGGGACTTGTACGTATATACACTAACATCGGCGACAAAGAAATAACCCAATGGATATCAACAACCGGCTATTTTGTAACAGACCTTGCGAGCTTTGTATTTAATACCTCAGCCCGATGGAATATACTAGCACTAACCGATTGCGATCTATATACAATAGATAAGGAGGCTTATGACAGCCTTGGCAATATACTCCCGGAATGGCACAAACTCGAGAAACTCTTTATAGCCAAATGCTTTATCATATTAGAAGAGCGTGTGAACAGCCACTTGTTCATGACAGCTGAAGAACGGTATCAGAAGCTGTTTGAGCTGCAGCCTGACTTGTTTAACAATGTACCGCTGCAATACCTGGCATCAATGCTGGGCATGACACCGGAAACCATGAGCAGATTACGTAAAAAACAATTGGGATGATCTGCACAACCCTATTTTTTATCAAAACTGTCTAGTTTAGCCATCAATTCTATATTATCTACAGGTTGAAAGAATATTGCTTTCTTCACATCGGTAAACTCAAATCCAAGCAACTCTTTAAAGTCCCAGTTTGCAATACATCTTGTTTTTTGCCCTCTTTTATATTGCAACCTGAAGTTTTTCCATTGATCCGGTAACATCAGGCCTGCAAAAATCGCTGTTCCTAATGTAAATGGTGATATTTTGCCATTACCTATAAGAAAGAATTGCATGGCAGCTTCATCATAAATGTGTGTGGAAAAATCCATCAGGATATGAAACGCATCATGTCTTTCTACTTTAGGAACTGGTTGCAGTTCTTCAGCACGTAAAAATCTTCCAAGCTCATTACCCAGGGTGTCATCAGGGTATTGTTCCAGGTTTTCCATACGTAGCCCCCACGGCTGGCGTCTGCCATATAATTTTGCGTGCACGGGTATTACCTGACCCAGCAGGAATAATAGTATTCGTTCACGGATACTGTGTTCTTTCTTGTATTTGATAATGATCGGCTTCATCTTTGTTTATTTTTAATTATAATTATTAAATTTTCAGAATTTTTAGAAACATTTATATAAAATAAAACCGTGAAACAACACGGCTATAATAAAGACAATGATTATTTAAATAATTTCAGCAAAGTACCGGTAAACCAACCCTCATTGGCTGCAATAAGACCATTTAAAGCTGTATCACCCTTTTGCGCAAAACTCTCTATAGACTGCATAGTTTCCAGGAATGCCTTACCTTCCTTACTATTTTTCCCACCGTCTATATCCTGCAATTGCGAGACAGTTTCCAGTAATGGGTCGAACTCTTTTTTCTTACGCTCTTTAATGATACGCATCGCAACCTTCCAGATATCTTTCTCTGCAATAAAAAACTCTTTTCGCTCACCCTGTTTTAGTACTTTATATACTAATTGCCAATCTATCAACTCACGAATATTGGTATTGGTGTTGCCCCGGCTGATCTGCAACTGTTCCATAACATCATCTGCACACAACGGTTCAGCAGAAACAAGCAACAATGCGTGTATTTGTGCCATTGTCCTGTTAATACCCCATTGTGTACCTAATACACCCCAACTTTGAATAAACTCTTGTTTGGCTTGTTCAACTTTCATGATACAAATATAGATAAGAAATTGAACTTTCAAAATTTTCCGAAAATTATATACCGTATCTTACTTCTTGACCTATGTCAATTTTAGGCCCTTAATCTATTGGCATCTTTGTATCAACAAAAACAAGAACAATGAAAAAAATCATAGAGATAGAAGAACTGGCATTAACTATTGCGGCCATTTACCTTATCTACACATTGCACATCGGGTTAAGTTGGTGGGTATATGTTTTGCTGTTCTTCAGCCCTGATATTGGTATGATTGGTTACCTGCTGAACAACAAGTCCGGTGCTGTCATATACAACCTGTTTCATCACAGGGCAGCAGCTATCATTGTTGCAGGTATCGGGTACTACTTGTTGAATGATTATTTAATACTGGCAGGATTGATAATGCTAGCACACGCCAGCTTTGACAGGATCTTCGGTTTCGGTTTAAAATATTATACTGGTTTCAAGCATACACACCTGGGTGTAATGAAATAAGGTCTGAAATGTATTTTTTCATAATTTCATATCTAACCAAAAAACAAAATCATATGAGAAAGTTCAGGATCATCTCCCTTGCATCACTATTATTGATAACTGCAGCTTGCAATAAACAAACAAATACTCACAACCCTACTCTCAACACTGCCAACACCGCAAGAACGGTAGGCCCGATCTCCTTTACTGGCCTTGTATCATGGCTGAAGTTCGGGACAAGGGAAAATATTACCGGAACGTGGGAATGTACGAACTCTTACGATTTTTGTGAATACCAATACGTCGCACCGCCAGTCGAATATAATGTAACAGCAGGTGAGGCTATAGGTGAAATTGGTTATGAATCCGGTATATTACATATAGCTCTGGACAAAAACTCTATGACTGAAAGTGACAAAAGCATCATATATACACGTGACGGAGAATTTCATTGGAGCTGTCAAGGCTATTTCACCACCTCAGGATTTGATATAAAAAATATAGACGATGAAGATCAGAGCTCAATTGGTGACATACATGTAGACGCCGGAACTTATTCTGTATATGAGGATGAAACCAGTATATTAATAGTATTTGAGGAAATTGAGTAAAATATCCGGAGGATATATGAACAAGCCACTTATGTAAATAAGTGGCTTGTTCATATATAATATTCTAATTTATTGCAGCACCCTGCAAAAAGCACCTTATTAATACTATTTCTGTGCTTCCATTCTAGCCCTGTCATCGGCAGATGGACCATATACACCGGGGATAGCTATATCCAGCAAACGCAGGTATACACCTAGTTGCGCACGGTGATGTATTTGATGGTTCAGCCCCATAGAGCGAATAGCATTGTACTTGCTGCTGTTTAAAATAACATGGTCACCCGCGCGAAAGGTCCAGTCTTTTGCCAGGTCTTCATCATTAGCTTTTTCCAGTGCAGCTACGGCAGCATTCAGTTTGGTTTCAAAATAGTCCAGCAACTCTTCACGGCTATTGCAAACTTTCCTTTCAAAAGGTGTAGCAACCATATCAAACTCATCGTAAACCAGTACCTTTTCTATCCAGTGGGGTATCTCTGCCACATGCGATGCGAGCTTACTCAGTTCAGTTGACTTTTCATGTGGCTTCCAGTCGTTCTTACCTTCCGGCACACACTCCAGGAGTTTTTTAGTGCTTACAGATTCTCTTTTCAGTTCTGCCATCAGCAGTTCACTTATATTCATGATATTGTTTTTAAGAAGGGCAAGATACAGAATAGGTACATACCCATTCATATAAGCATGCTATACCTGCATCAATAAAAATAGTTCTGCACTGAAACTAAAACAACGGCAACTGGTTATTCCTTATTCTTCTGAATGCATTGGTGTTAGGCACCCATGCTTGCTGATTCAGCCCGAACTTATTGCAGTATAGGGTAAACTGTGTTTTTATCAGCTCAGCAAACTTACCATCGCCTACAATACGGTTGCCCCAGCGGCTGTCGTTCACATGCCCTTCGTGACATTCGCTGATGAGGTGCCATACTTTCTCTGCCCTGTCAGGAAAGGCTTTGTACAACCAGTCTTTAAATATTCCGCCAATAGCCCCGTTGAGCCTTACTACCGTATACCCCGCCCTTTTGGCTCCTGCTTCTGATGCCGCCTTCAACACATCATGCATATGGTTATCATTCAGCCCGGGAATGATGGGTGCGTTCATGATGCCCGTAGGTATACCTGCTTTAGATAAAGTCTCCACCACATTCAGCCTTGAGCGGTAAGAAGCAGTGCGTGGCTCCATGGCACGGCGCAGGTTCTCGTCCAGCGAGGTGATGGATGAGAACACACTTACCAGGTCGTATTTATTCAGCTCCTGCAATATATCCAGGTCTCTTAATACCAATGCGTTCTTAGTAAGGATGCCCACGGGGTTGCGGTACTCCAGGCATATCTCCAGCAGCTTGCGGGTGATGCGCATTTTCCGTTCTATAGGCTGGTAGCAATCGGTATTACCTGATAGTGATATAGGGGCCGGTACCCAGTTCTTATTCTCGAAAAACTTCTTTAGCAAGGCGGGTGCATTCTTCTTGACTACAATGCGGCTTTCAAAATCTACACCTGCGCTGTAGCCCCAATACTCGTGCGAGTTGCGCGCATAACAATAGATACACCCGTGCTCGCAGCCCTGGTAGGGATTGGCCGAGTACATCATACCTACATCGGGACTGGTTACTTTGTTTACCAGTGTACGGCTGTCATCATAAATGTATTCCGTCTCCCTTTTTTCGGCTTCCCAGTCGTCTATGGCTTCCGGGTGCTCCTGCACGTATTCATTTACCAGGAACTTGTTTTTGGGGTTATACTGGGCGCCCCTGCCTTTGTCAAATCGGTGGTTGGCTTGCTGGTTGATCATGTCTCTTTCTCCGTTTATTCAAATGTACATACATTTTTTGAACAATTTTGCACATTTGTACAAATTTATTTAATTTGCGGGTACAAACAAACCCCGGGAATATGGAACAGGAACTGAGAGCCAAAGATCGTTTTTCGCAAAACTCACTAACGGTAAATGCCCGTTCGGTGATGATGTACCTGGACATGAACAGCTTTTTTGCCAGTTGCGAGCAACAGGACAACCCCGCACTGCGCAACCGTCCCATAGGCGTTATCACCCACCCCAGCGCCAATGCCTGCGTTATAGCCCCATCTGTCGAAGCCAAGAAATTCGGGGTAAAAACAGGTATGCGGCTGGGCGAATGCCGAGAATTATGCCCGCAGATAATACCCGTATTGTGCCGCCCGCAGCGCTATCGCGACTTTCACGTGCGCATTATGAAAGTGCTGTGCAGCTATTGCGACGACGTGCTGCCCAAAAGTATTGACGAGGCGGTGATGAACTTTACCAGCTACCGAAAGGTGTACAGCGACTTTACCGCACTGGCACGGCAGATAAAAGCCGACATATACCGCACCTGTGGCGAGTATGTGAAGTGCAGCATAGGCATAGCCCCCAACGCCTTTTTGGCCAAGCTGGCTACCGAGCTGCAAAAACCCGACGGACTGGTAGAAATAACACCGGACAACATAGATGAACATTTGTCTAAACTAAAGCTGACAGACCTGCCCGGCATAGCCAAAGCCAACGAGCGCCGACTGCTGACCATAGGCATACGCAGCCCCCTGCAAATGAGGCACAGCAGCGAGCCCCTTTTGCGCAAAGCTTTTGGCGGCGTGGTAGGCAACTACTGGTACAAGCGCCTGCACTTTATGGAGGTGGATATGTATAAGAACAACTACCGCGGCATGAGCGCCGGCAGAACACTAAGCCGACAACAACGCGAAGACCCGCAGGCGCTGGAGAGCATGCTTATATCGCTATGCACAAGGCTGGAACAGCGCATGGTGAAACAGGAGGTGTTTTGCGGGGAGGTGTGCTTTGCCATAAAATACCACGACGGCACCCGCTGGGACACGAAAATAAAACTGGCCAACCCCACGCAGGACGCTATGGACATGCGCAAATACATACTGCAGAAGATACACGCCTTTGAGGATGAGCGTAAAGGCGCTAAGCTGTTCAGCAACAAAACGCAGCATATGCTGGTATCTATATCGGCCTTTGTAACGCAGAAGCTGATGCAGTACAGCCTGTTTGAGAACACCATACGCAAAGACGAGGCTCGCCGCGCCATGTACCGCATAAAAGACGACTATGGCAAGAACAGCGTGCGCCGTGCGGCAGAGATCATACAGCACGATGTGATGAGAGACGCTATAGGCTTTGGCTCCGTAAAAGACCTGTACGATGGCAACAACTTTAACCATTACCTGCTGGAAGAAGACACCATAGGCGCCAAAGAAAAACGCACACCACGTAAAGAACTAATATCCGACGACACACCGGACTGGGAAATGAACCAGGATCCCGACGAACGGGAAGCCTACCTGGTACGCAAACAGGAGCAGGAAAACAACCCCGACAAACGCGTGGTAAAGAAACCCGAATACAAAAAGGTAACTTATTATGACGCTTGGGGAGGTTAATAAGTCAAAAGGCACAAGTGAAAACCAAAAACTATCCAATGACCATGAGAAAAGAGAGCGTCCCGCAAATGGGACACTATCCCCACAAACAATCAGGGCCGTCATGTCGAACGTAGAGAGACATCTCCTGAACACATGCAATTGGCTACATCACAGCTATTAAGGAGACTATTTCGTTCAGACATGTCTTTTATTGGTCTCAATGAATACCTCGTATTTATCAGTGAGTTCGTTCCTCTCACCTCATAATCACGAATTCTATTGTGCTGTCCTCAGTAGTCCAATTTCCGGCACGCCCTTGTGGCACGGATATTGCTGCAATACATTACCTTTAATTCAATATCCGGCTTATATGAAACGTCTTATCCTGCCCCTGGTATGCATATGCACCCTGCTTAGCTGCGCTAAAAAACAAAGTACCGATACCACAACTGATACCACTCCGGCATATATTGTTGCCGGCGTAAAAGATGTCCACCTGGTCAACACGCTCGACTCAATAACATTGCACCTGGAAATAAACAGCCGGGACAATACGGCGCAGGAGGTGACCATTGGTGTAGATACAGGCCTGGCTGAGAGATTAGCTGTAAGCATCTCAACAAAGACCACCACCACGCCCTTTCAGGCAGATATACAGCTGAAAGGGAACCTGGCTATGCCCGGAGCTTTTCCTATGTACATCACAGCCACCAATGCAAATGGCAGTATGAAGAAACTGCCTTTTTCAATATATATAGACTCCACCGACGGGTATACCTGCCAGAACTACTTTGGCACAGCGGCAAAGGCCGGCAAACCACTTGGTGATTTTATAATTGAAGACCAATACGGCAACCAGGTGACCAATAATGCCTACCTGCACTACGACGGCAGTTACCTGCAGTTCTACCAGTTGCCACTGTATGGCAGCCCCGACACATCAGACAATTATATACCCAAGCCCGGAGAGCGAACGGTAATATATGTGAATTGTAATGAGAGCAGCATAAGACTGAGTAGCGGCGGATGGCTACCAACCATCAAAAAAGATGTACCCACACCCTATACCGGCAACTTTGTGCTGGTGGGCAATGGCATAATAGACCGGGCAAAAGGTACCTATACCATATATTACCAAACCGACGACAACCTGTATGACCTGCATGATAAATTCGTGATAAAAGGAAAGCTGGTATTTTAATATTCACACCAATAAAGTCATACTAACTATGAACAGATATATCATATTACTACTGTTGTTGCCTGCACTGGCAGCCTGCACAAAAAAAGAAGACCACACCACCGGCTCGCTGCCTGCACATAGCTACCAGGTCTCGGGGGTTAAAGATGTGGCGCTGAAACACAACATGGCCGGCGACACTACTGAGCTGACCATAAGCCCTGGCAGCCTTGTACAGGAGCAGGTAATATTGAGTGTATTGAATTACGATACCGCATCCCTTAAAATATGGCTGGAGTCGCAGGCAGGCGTAAGTCCGTACAGCACATACCTGTATACCCGGGCAAAAATGGCTGTACCCGGCACCTATTCCGCAACAGTCCGCGCCATATCAGAGAATAGGGACACTATTCTTCAACCTTATAAAATTGTCGTAGATTCTACCAATGAGGGTGATTGCATAGAGTACTTTATCAAGGCTATAACAGGCACCCACCCTACTACATGGATAGGCTCTTTGGGAGGTGACCCGGCATACATTTCTATGGAAAATAATAATGGTGTAAAAAAGGGAATACTGCCCCGCCTGTATGTAGGACGCAGTTACAAAACGATCATACGCACTAACAACGATTCGCCCGTTTATTTCGATATTGACTGTAATTCAGGAGAAATAAAGATTCCCCTGCAAAAAGTATATGCAGGCATACAGGAGTACTGGGTAAGGGGCGATGGGTACCTGATGCCAAGAACTTACAGCTACGAGATAAACTACCTGTCAACTCCGGACAGCTCAAATCTAAACTATGCAACACTCACTATCAAAGGCACGATGAATTTTTAACGATGTCCCATTGTCCCGTGTCCCGAATGCCGGACAGTCTTCTATTCCGACAACTATCGGGAGCGACACTATGCAATATGTACAAACATTCATGCAAAAAAGACAAGCATCTTTAAGCCTGCTGTATTTTCTTTGTAGTACAAAAAAAATCACTTATAATGACAGACATCGACTACCTGAAGAATTTACGCACGCCTACAGCCGAAGAACCGCTGAGGGTATTACTGAGTGCCTGCCTTACGGGCATTCTCTGTGGTTACGACGGCACTGCCAATGGCAAGTATCCCTCTGCCCTGAAACTGCTGAACTACGATACCATCAAGATACACACCTTCTGCCCCGAAGACTTTTCGTTTGGTACGCCAAGGGCTATGTGCGATATACATGGCGGCACGGGTATGGATGTGCTGGAAGGCAGCGCGCGCGTGCTCACCGAGCATGGCGACGACTGGACGGAAGGTATGATAAAAGCCTCTGAACGCATGTTGCAGATAGCCCGTGAGCAGGATATAGAACTAGCTGTACTGATGGACATCAGTGCCGCCTGCGGCAGCCAGGTGATATACGATGGCAACCGTTTTACCGAAGAAAAGAAATATCAAATAGGTGCAGGCGTTTGTGCGGCACAATTGATGCGCAACGGCTTCAAAGTCATTAGCCAGCGCGACTATGCCAGCCTTGAGCAATTGTATAGCAAAATAGACCCTGCGCACATCATCAACCCTGATGCCATAGACCACCACCAGATAGAATGGTACCGCACCTACTTTGGGATGAACTAAATAGACAGGAACTGTCCCGTGTCCCGAATGCGGGACAGTCTCCAATATGGGACAATAACATCAGGCATCCAAAACATAACCATTATCTATACCTGCTTAAACGGTAAGTGTAGCATAAGGGGTAATTTTGTACGGTGAGTACAACAAGCAATAAAATGAGAGTAGATATCTGGTCGGACGTGATGTGTCCCTTTTGTTATATAGGCAAGCGCCATTTTGAGGCGGCGATGGAAAAATTTGGCAACAAAGAAGATATTGAGGTGGTATGGCACAGTTTTCAGCTGGACCCGGACACACGCCCCCAACCCGGCAAAGATGTGTACACCTACCTGGCCGAACGCAAAGGCATCACAAAAGAGCAAAGCATGCAGATGCATGAGCGTGTAGTGAAAATGGCAGCTGAAGCAGGACTTCAATACAATTTCGATAAAGCTGTAATAGCCAACTCATTCGATGCGCACCGTGCATTGCAATACGCCAAAGAGCATGGCAAAGGCGACGCTATGGAAGAGCAACTCTTCAGGGGATATTTCACCGAAGGCAAAGACATATCAGACCACCGGGTGCTGGAAGATATGTGTGCGGCTATCGGGCTGGAAGACGCAAAAAACATCCTGGACAGCGACCGTTATACTGATGCCGTGGAATCTGATGTTGATGCGGCAGCACAATTGCGCATCAGTGGTGTTCCCTTCTTTGTACTGAACAACAAGTATGGTATAAGCGGCGCGCAACCGGTGAATACTTTCTCACAAGCACTGAACCAGGCATGGAGTGAATATGCACAGGAACACCCCGGCCTGGAAATAATGGGTAATGACGCTGATACCTGCGAGCCGGGTAAAGACTGTAATTAGGCGTCTTTATCATTTTTTCGAGCTGTTTTTATTAGCTTTATTGTCTGATATATCTCAACCTCACAGCTAACATCAACATGCTTACTCCCGGTGCTAACAGAAGCGAAGAGCTGAATGCTCTGTTTAATAATGCCGCTATTGGCATACTTACTGTCGACCAGCAAGGTGTTATCATGCTGGCCAACGATTTTGCTACCAAACAGTTCGGCTACAGACTGGACGAGCTCATCGGCAATAAGATAGAAATACTCATCCCGCAAAGGTTTCATCAACAACATGTACACCACAGGGATGGATTCATTAATAAGAAAACACATAGCCGCCCCATGGGGGTTGGTATGAATCTGAGCGGCATCAGGAAAGATGGCAGCGAATTTCCGGTAGAGGTAAGCATCAGCAGCTATGAAACGGCCAAAGGAAAGTTTGCCATCGCTTTCATCAACGATATTACAGTACGTAAAGAGTCGGAAGATGCTCTGATTGAGCTGAACTCAAAGCTTGAGCAGAAGGTCAAAGAGCGTACCAGTTCACTATCAGAAGCACTGGAAAAGGAAAAGGAACTAAACGAACTGAAATCCCGTTTCGTGTCTATGGCTTCTCATGAGTTTCGTACCCCGCTCAGCACCATATTGTCATCGGCCTACCTGATAGCACAGTATATAAAGACCGAGGACCAGAGCAAAAGGGACAAACACATAGCTCGTATCGTATCATCTGTAAACATGCTCAATGATATACTGAACGACTTTTTGTCGGTTGGCCGTATAGAAGAAGGCAAGATACAAGTACGTATTGCAGAGGTAAATTTCAAAGAGGTAATTACGGCTGTTGTCAACGAGATGCAGACCATACTAAAGCCCGGGCAGGAAATTCTGTATACCCATAGCGGTGATGAAGTGGCATGGCTGGAACCGTCTCTGCTCCGCCATATAATGATGAACCTGATATCTAACGCAATAAAATTCTCGCCGGAAAATTCACACATTACTATCCAAACAATGCAGGAAAACGGCAAACTGGCGCTTACCGTACAAGACAGCGGATTAGGTATATCCGAAGAAGATCAGACCCACCTGTTCGACAGATTTTTCAGAGGTAGCAACGTCTCTAATATCCAGGGCACCGGGTTGGGCCTGCATATTGTGTCCAAATACGTAGAATTAATGAACGGCACCATAGTTTGCAACAGCGAACTGAATAAAGGAACCACTTTTATTATTAATTTAGACCTGAATAAGAACAATAATGAAAACAATACTGCTGATTGAAGACAACACGGACATCCGTGAGAACCTGGCAGAAATACTGGAACTGGCTAATTACAAAGTACTTACAGCCCCCGACGGGCAAGCCGGAGTAACATTAGCCGTACAAAACATACCGGATATCATTGTCTGCGATATTATGATGCCTATACTTGATGGTTATGGCGTGATACATATGCTGCAAAAGAATAAGGACACTGTAAATATACCATTCATCTTCCTGACCGCTAAAGCCGAACGTGCAGAGATGCGCAAAGGTATGGAGCTGGGTGCAGACGATTATATCACCAAACCTTTTAACAGTACAGAACTGCTGAATGCCGTAGAAAGCAGACTAAAAAAAGCAGAAATACTGAAAGCCAATATTCCTGCCAATATCGACGGGATCAATACACTCATCAGTACCACCACAGGTAAAGAACTACTGAATGAGCTGACAGAGAACCGAAACACGAATACTTACAAAAAGAAAGAAGTAATATACCAGGAAGACACCCGCCCGCACCGCTTGTATTATATACTTGAAGGCAAAGTAAAGACTTACAAGACCAACGACGACGGTAAAGAACTGGTCATGAATGTGTATAGTGCCGGTAGTTTCTTTGGATATAACGCCCTGCTTGAGAACTCACTGTACAAAGAATCGGCCGAAGCAATGGAAAGTACAGAACTGGCTCTGATACCCAAAGAAGATTTTGAAAGCCTGGTGAATAACAACAGGCATGTGATGATGAAGTTTATACAACTACTGGCAAACAATGTTACAGAAAAAGAACAGCAACTACTTAAGCTGGCCTACAACTCGCTGCGCAAACGTGTGGCTGATACAATACTTGAGTTGTACAAAAAGTACAAACCTGAAGACACTGCGAAACAGTTTGCTTTAGACATCAGCCGCGAGAATCTGGCCAATATGGTAGGTACAGCAAAAGAGTCTGTAATACGTACCCTGAGTGATTTCAAAGATGAGAAACTCATTGACATCGTAAAGGGCGATATTGTCATTCTGAACGAAGAAAAGCTGCAAAGGCTACTTAACTAAGCACGCCTGTTCTCATTAAGAAATTTGTAAAAATCTGATTTTACTGCCAGGAATTCTTTTTCCATCCGGGCAATATCGGCACCCAGTTTTGTATATTCTTTTGATACCGTTGTCTCCTTATTTGAGGACCTGGCATTGAATTGGGCTATATCGCGCCTGAGCAAAGAAATAACCGCATCCTTGTCCAGGAACAGGCTTTGAAAGTTTTCAGCCTTTTCCAGCAACTCACTACTGACATTATCTTTAATAACGTCAGCAAGCCTGTTTTTCAAGGATGCATTTTCCTGCCTGAGCCATTCAAGGGTTTTCAGCCAGGAAGACGGACCGTGTTCAATATGATCATGAGTTTTCGCCGGCATATTCAAAAACGACCGTATTGCTTAATTTGTATGTTTTTGTTCACTATTGGCGGTAAAGATATTATCCACCTTTATCCTAAAAACTAATTTTCATCAATCTGAAAGATGACATTTGTCATAAAGGATCACAATACAAAAAAAATCCCCCAACAAATTGGAGGATAATCAAATTTAAATTAATCAATATTATATATGGCTTTCAAAATTACCTGTGAGCTTGAACAGGTATGCGGCGTCATTGCTGAAATTGGCACTAACGTTGTAACCGTTATCGTCTTGCTGCCAGCTAATATTTATCATAGGCTGAATATCAGGTGTTATCAGTTGCAGAAATTTTACCTGTCCGGCATTTCTCAACCATAGGTTCTGGTCCGTCTGTGCCTCCAACAACTCCTTCACCATTTGCATCATGCACACCCCGGGTACTACAGGCTGGCCGGGAAAATGGCCTTTAAATATGTCATGCTGATCATTGAATACAATTCTGCAGGAAAGACTGTTCGGCTCCCGCTGTATGTATTCTATCCTGTAAAAATCATTCATTAACATTGCGCTCAATTTTAGTAAGTGATATAGTAAAGTTGGCTTTGTGGTGGTCAAACAACATGGTGTCCGGCATAGACGATGCAGGGGTTTTACCTTTTAAGTCAACGCTTACTATTATTTTTTTCTTATTGGCATTCTCAATTTTTACCAGGTGGTTATCCTCTGCTGTGTAATACACGTAACCACTTGTTCTGTTAAGACGATACAACTGCTGTTTACCCCTATCTTCTCCCAACATTATTTCAGACTTTTTATCCATACCTATCATAAGGATCATCTCCATATCTTTCCTCAAAGTCTTCAAAACAGCTTCTTTGTTCAGTTGCGGCATTATTTGCTTTACTTTGAAGTTTTCCGAACTATCCCACTCAAAATCAAAGAAAGCTATACCCATCTCATTCTGAAATATAGCACGTATCGTGCCATTTTCTAACTGCTTGAAAAACAGCAACCCACTAAGATGGAATTTTTTAAATATGAATCTGCCGTCTACGATACAGCGATATAATGTTCTGTCTGTCTGTGGCTTAAAACGGTAAACAGATTCGGTAGCATTATGCTCCTGTAAACCCTTGTAAGGTGTAGCGCACGAGGCAAAAAACAATATGACAAGGCTACTTAACCTTAAATAACGCTTCATTTACAGACGAGTTGTGCTTAGTGTTGTAGAAATCCATGCTCGTATAATCCCCGCCGCTCTCGGTCAAAACCAGTTTTGCAACGTCCAGCCCTGCTTTATTCATATACACGTCTATCTTATCGAACATCGTCTTCATATCGGTTGATATAGGTTTCATTGATAACAGGTATTGTTTGCCGCTTTCAAAAACTGTGACCTTAAAATCCGGATTTGACATCACAGTACCACTCATACAATCAACCATCACTCTATTTACAGACTGCATCATTTTGCTGTTGGCTGTATTTATCTTGTTGGTCTTTTGTTCGTCTCTCACCAACATACGCGTACCATTCACTACCATCAAATAGTTATAAGGCTCCGTGTATTCAATACGAACTTTATCGTCTTTTTTAAAATAGAACTTGCCCTTAGATTGTATCTTTTCAGCCAGTAATGACATATTTTTAACCTGCTTAAAATCGCTGGATATATCCTGTAACTGTTTATTTGAAGTGGATAGTGAGCGATTAAAAGACTGTACATCGTCTAACTTTTTGAATCCGGCAGGCTGTGCTGCAGTAGTCAATGCACTAAACAATAAAATAATACCTGCGATATTACGCATATGCCTGAACCTCGAGTAATTTGTCAATACGCACAAAGGTAAAACCCTTTTCTCGGGCCTCACGTATTAAATCAGTTAAAATTTCACGTGTTACTTGCATAGAATCATGCAGTAATACTATATCTCCGCCTTTTAATTTGTTAATTATCCGTGCCTTAAGCTTGTTTTTGTCCTTAAACATTGTATCAAACGACCGCAGACTCCAGCCTATTGAATACATACCTAAACGTTTTACTGCTCTTGCCAGGTTGGGATTCGTAATACCATATGGTGGCCTGATCATAGCGGGTTGCTTACCTGTTATCTGCTTAATAATATTGTTACATTGTTCTATTTCTGCCTGCATTTTCCTTGAGCTCATCCAGTCGAAACTATGAGTATGATAGTAACTATGATTACCCAAAAGGTGCCCTTCGTCATTCATACGATGTGCCAATAGTTGATTGGCCTCTACATGCTTACCAATGCAAAAAAATGCAGCTGGTACATGTTCCTCTTTCAGTATATCTAAAATTGCAGCCGTCTGGCTATTGGGGCCGTCATCAAATGTAAGTGCGATATATTTTTCGTGACTGCCCCTGTTATAAGACTTAATATAATAATTCCATCGTATTTGGGTAACTGCGAAATACAACAGCACCAGGTAAACAGCACAAAAACCTATTATCCACCCTAATCCAATAAGACCTATTACATACAGGCAAACGCCTGATGACAAAAACAACAGGAAGAGAATTGATATGTATTGGTATGGTCGCAATATTATTCTCTATTTTTTGTTCATTCTATCAATATAGTTTTCTGCTGCAATAATATCGTCCGGCGTATCAACAGCAATACTAACATGGTCAGTAACCGCCATTTTTATAGGCATGCCATAATCAATGAACCTGTTACATTCCAGCTTTTCTACCACCTCGTGAGGTGAAGGCTTCCATGAAGCAAATTTAATCAATGCCTGCTTCCTGAAAGCATAGATACCTATGTGTATGTAATAGATTTGGTCTATCGACTCATCTCTTTTGTAGGGCACAGGGCTGCGGGAAAAATATATAGCATTCATATCTCTACCCAGCAATACCTTGACCTTATTGGGGTTAGAAACTACCTCAGAATCTTTTGTCTCCTGTACTAAAGAGGCAGCAACTACATCCTTATCATCAAATAGCCTGAGTAATTTTTCTAATGGCTCCTTCTTAATAAAAGGCTCATCTCCCTGTATATTTATCACCACATCTGCATCAAGGCCTTCTGCTACTTCAGCTATTCTGTCTGTACCGCTGTCATGTTCTATTTTGCTCCTGAGCACCTTACCACCAGTCCGCTCTACTTCCTGCTGTATCTCATCACTATCTGTTACAACAATAACATCTGCAAACAAGCCGGTGTCTACGGCAGCACGCCATGTGCGACAAATAAGTGCTTCACCTTTTATCTTTGCAAGCATCTTTGCCGGAAAACGTGTTGAGCCAATTCGTGCGGGTATCAGTACTACTGCTTTCATATTATTTCTTTTGCAAAAAACCAATGAACAACATTATCCATCCGGCTATAAAGAACAAACCGCCTACTGGAGTAATAATACCAACACCTCCCAGCCCAACCTGTCCATTCATTTTCAAAAAAGTAAGCAGGTATAGCGAACCACTGAACAAAATCACACCTGTAATAAAAAATGCAGATGCCAGCCTGAGTGCTTTTACAGGCAGGTGTGCATATGCCAGACCTGTAACCAATAATGCGAAACTATGGTAGAACTGGTACTTAACCCCTGTTTCAAATGTTTGTAATTGGCTATCGTCCAAGACCTGCTTCAATGCATGTGCACCAAATGCTCCTAATATCACCGCTACCGCAGCAAATATTGCGCCGGCTAATATTGCTTGCCTGTACATATTGTTATTATTTTTTCCAGTTTATTTATTGATATGTCATTCATTCCGATCTTCTGGTCGGCCAGCTCATAGTAAGGTTTTCGTTCAAGATACAACTGATGCAACCTGGCCATGACATCCCCAGCATTTAAGAACATCGGCCGTATTATATCGTCATTATTTATCCTTTCGGCCAACACTGCTAGTTCGGCTTCAATATACACTACACACCCATGCTCTTTCATAAGCTGCATATTAGTACCATATACAGGAGTACCTCCACCACATGCAACAATAATATCACTCCCCATATTGTCTTTTACAATAGCAGACAGACAGGTTGTTTCCACTTCGCGGAAATATCCTTCACCATACTTCATGAATATTTCGTCTATCTTGTTGCCTGTTTTTGTTTCAATATACTCATCAAGGTCTATACACCGGAAACCGAAGTTTTTTCCCAGTTGTTTTGCCAGGTACGATTTACCAACCGCCGGCATACCTATGATAAATATCATGCTCACAATTTACCTTTTATATATTTCCACACCATCAACAACCCCATCTGTGCTGCAAGTTCTTTATTCAGCTCCCTGCTGTAATGAAACTGGAACTTTTTAGTTTTTACACCTTCACTTCCTGCAACAGCCATCCATACCAGTCCTTTGGGTATATGTGCGTCTTCTCCTCCATAACTTAACTGTCCGGTAATAGACAAGCAGTAATCTGTACCAAACATTTTCTGAGCATTTTGTGCAAGTTCTATTGCTGTTTCCTCACTGATGGCACTGTGCACCTTAAGTGTGCTTTCCTTAACACCTACAATGCTATGTTTCAATGAAGACTGATATGGCACTATTGCCCCATTGAAATAGCTGCTTGAACCCTGTACCTGCGTGATAAGATGGGCTACATAGCCACCGGTACAGCTTTCTGCCAATGAAATAGTAGCATTTTGTTCCAACAAAGCTTTCCCAAGTAGTTCCTGCATAGGTATATCATCCAGGGAAACGACGATCCGCTCTAAGATACCGGTGATCTGTGATTGAAAATCATCCAGAGTTTTTTCAATTTGTTGACGGTCAGCACCTTTACCTGTAAGCCGCAGCTTAACAACACCCGGAGATGGCAGATAAGATATTTTAACAAATGGTGGTAATGCGGCTTCAACGTCTTTAAGTGTTTCTGATATATAACTTTCACCTTCGCCAGAGGTAATGATATGGCGATGCAAAATAACATCACTCCGAAAATGCGCTTTCAAACGAGGCAGTACTTCTTTGTTAATAATGCCCTGCATCTCAAAAGGCACTCCGGGCATGGATATTATCCATTTGCCGTCTTTTTCAAAAAGCATCCCCGGCGCAGTACCCACTTCGTTAAAAAGCACGGTACAGACGTCAGGCACTTCGGCCTGTTTACTGTTTATTTCCAGGAAAGGCCTGTTTCTGATCGCAAAAAGCTGGTGCACATGTTCAAGTACACGCTCATCTACGATCATTTTACCTCCAAAATATTTGCACAGGAATGGTTTGGTAATATCATCGGAAGTAGGGCCCAGGCCACCTGTAATAAGTATTATTGATGCCCTTGAAATCTCTTCGTCAAGTGCCACCCTGATATCCTCCTCCTTATCAGCAACAGCAACACGCCTGAACACCTCTATACCTATTTCGTTCAGTTGTTTTGCCATCCATGCTGAGTTGGTGTCGATGGTCTGTCCAATCAACAGTTCGTCCCCTATTGTAATGATCGTTGCTTTGATATTCTGCATAATTTACCTGAAATAAGGTGCTAATTTTTCTAATAGTTGTTCCGGCATATTTGTCTTGACACGATTCACAGGATCATAGAATACCAGTGTGGTCAGCCCGACATTAAGCAATTCGTTCTTTTCGTTATACAATTCTGAATGAAACCGGATCTTTGCATCATGGGGAAGCTCCTTCAACATCGTCTTTACCGTTACAAGGTCGTCATATAATGCAGGCCTCAGGTACTTGCTATTCAATTCCGCTACCGGCATCATGATACCCAACTCTTCCATTTCACGGTATGTAAACCCCAGTGCTCTTATGGCCTCTGCTCTACCTACTTCGTAATACAATGCATAATTTCCGTAATACAGGTAGCCCATCTGGTCGGTCTCACCATATCTCACCCTGATCTTCGTTTCTGCTGTATACATATTATTTTGCCAGCTCTGAATTTCTTAGTGTATAAAAGCTATTTGCCTGGTTAGTACATGTTATGGTCAGATCGTTAATACAAACATGTGCAGGCAATGTAGCACAATAAAATGCGGTGTTCGCAATGTCTTCAGCCATGAGTGGCTTCAGGTCATTATATACATTTTTCGCCCTGTCTGCATCCCCTTTGAATCTTACAAGTGAGAATTCCGTTTCTGCCATACCCGGGTGTATAGCCGTAACCTTTATACCATAAGGCAACAAGTCTATGCGCATCGCCTGGCTTAAGGCATCAACAGCAAATTTTGTAGCACAATACACGTTGCCATTCTTATAGACTGTCTTCGCTGCTGTGGAACCAATATTAATGATGTGGGCTTTTCTACTGCTTTTCAGTAGAGGCATCACCATCCTGGTAACATACAACAGTCCTTTAATATTGGTATCTATCATGACATCCCAATCGTCAATATCTCCTTCATCTATTGTGCTTAATCCTGAAGCCAACCCGGCATTATTGACCAGGATATCTATCTTATCTATTTTACTCCTGAGCTCATTGACCGCCTCAGTTACTTCATTACGATTGCGAACGTCAAAAGGCATAGCTATTACCTTAACACCGTATTTATCTTCCAGCTCAGATTTTAATTCTTCCAGCCTGTCTTCTCTTCTTCCTGTCGCACAAATCGTATAGCCATTCTCTGCAAATTTTTCAGCTATCGCGCGTCCGAAACCAGAGGTAGCTCCGGTGATCAATATAGTATCGGGCATACTTAATTCTATTTATGGTAAAGATACTTCGCTTTCCGTAGAAACCATAAACAACAAGAGTGATGCGTAGCATCACTCTTGCATTATAACTTTTTGATAAATATCTTCACTATCGTATCAATGTAGCATCACCTTTGCGCTGCACCTTTATCCCATCCTTATCTTCCGCATCCAGCAACCAGAAATAGGTACCCACATCAGCTTTTTTACCTTTATAATAGCCATCCCAACCATCTCCTATCCTATCGGTAGTATAGACCATCTCTCCCCAACGATTGAATACTCTGAAATATTTATAGGCTCTGTAGCCTACGCTCATAGGACGCAGAAGATCGTTCTTTCCATCACCATTAGGAGTGAACGCTGAGGGTATAAACAGAGAACCCTGTCCTACTACCCATACCTTAATACTATCATTACCCTCACACCCCCTTGGGCTTCGTATGTACACATTATACCATGTAGTTCCAGTATCAGTGTAATAACCTCTAGGGTTTGGCACTGTAGTCGAATTAAGGAAATCAGGCGGTGACCATTCAAATATTGATCCACCTGTTGCATTGAAGTCAATATATTCTCCTTTTACAATGATTGTATCGTTGCCTGCGAATGGTCTGAAGTCCTCAATATCTACCTGTTTTACAGAGGTATCTTTGCAACCTTTTATGCTGGTAGATATCAATTGAACTTTATAAACACCTCCTTTCCCATAAGTATGCTCAGGGTTCTGCATGTCTGATGTCACTCCGTCTCCAAAGTCCCATTCCCAACGTACAACAGGTTTATATGTCGCTTCAGAAAGATCTGTGAACTGCATAGGTGAATTAGGACAACGCAAACCATCATATTCATAGTTTGTACTGTAATCAGGATACACCTTTACAAACCGGGAAATGCTATCCGGACAGGTTGAGCCTTTATTTACTATCAACTGAACTGTATAAGTTCCTGTATCCGGGTAAGTATATGTTGGCTCAAAATCGTTTGATATAGCACCTGTACCAAAAGACCACTCATAATTAAATCCGCCTGAACTACGATTAATAAAGTTTACTGTTTTAGACTTGCAGGAAACCAGATAGGTATTGTACTCATCTGAAAATTGAGGAATATCAGCAATTACAGCTTTAGAGCAATTGGTTACCACAAACTGAAACTCCCTGGTAACTGTATTGATAATAACACCATTCCTCCACTCATGAGCACAAACGGCTACTACAAATCGCCCAAGGAGTGTTGGCGTACCGGTTATCACTCCGGTCACAGGGTTTATTTGTACCAAAGGGTTTCCCAACATAGGTTTTTGAGGAGAAAAACCAGGTGTATATCCAAAGCTCGGAGGGTTACTGCTGATCTGTGTAATTGGTGTTGGCACCACACTCAACTGCTTGGGTTTGGGATTTGTGGTAGTTCCTCCGGGATATGCATCACAAAATTCGTAACTAAGTGAATCTCCGTCTATATCAAATGCTGAATGGTCATAGACAAGCGGATTGTTCACACATATGATCTGCGGGGGGTAGTTTTTGAAATAAGCACTGTTATTACAACTTGTTTCTGCCACAGGTGGGATGTTACAAAAATAGGTAGCTCCAACCTGTCCCGGATTCTTAATATTCAGGATCGCTTCGTTGCGACAGCAACGCACATATACCACCCTATAACCTGAACTGTTTACAGGCAGAGAATATGTCTTGGTAAAAGTAAGCCTCTTCAGGCAAACAGCAGGAGGGTTATTTACACACTCATTCTTAAAGTTCCTCGGAACCAGGAAACTATCAAAATGTCCTGTGCCATAAACATTTGTAAAGTTGCCTATTGAGTCAAGAGGAATCGTAGGTGAGCCATCATTGGCAAATATGCCTACATAAGCGGGTATGTCTTCAGCCCTTGCCTCAGGAATACCATTCAGGCAATCCTGGTAAATTTCAATCTTTATTTCGTATTTAATATTTCCACCCGGAGCCGGGCCAAGGCATTTATATGTTATCTCTCCACCTACAATATGCGTAGCAAATGCCTGATTTTGGCAGCAAAGTGCAACCAGTAAAAAGTAAAGAAATATTTTAGCCCTTTTCAACATAATTGGTCCTGTCCCGCCAGCAACAATATTCAGCAAATGACATAAGATCATTGCTCAATGCTTCATCAGCCTCAATCATACCCATATGCCCGCAATGGCTGTAGACATATACAAAGTTAACGTTTGCCAGTGAAGTTTGTTGCATTAAGTTTTTGTTTATTGCGATATTATCATCCTCTCCTATTATCCATAATACCGGCACAGTACTATCTTTCAAGTTACTTGTTCTGTCCGGCCTGTTTATCATAGCATTGTAAAAAGCAATTAAACTTTTATTTTCAGTTAATAACGCCCGCTCAGTAATGCTTCTTATAGCCTCAGTAAGCTCTGTCCTAGACGCCGCGGAGAATAGCGTCGGGATCATCTGCCTGATAAAAGGCTCTCTGCCTCCTTTTTTGAAGAGTTCGATCGACTTAAGGCGCTGATCCTTCTTTTCTTCACTATCAGCCGTAGCAAATGAATGTACCAGGCCAATCCCCAAAAGTTTTCCGGGAAAAAGCGCTGCAAAAGCGAGTGCAGCATAACCGCCCATAGAATGACCGGCTAAAATGATCTTATCAAGCTTCTCATGATCTGCTATCAGTTTGATACTTTTTGCCATGTCTTCTATGCTGAGAACTTCTCCTGCAAAATGACTGCTGCCGCATCCCGGTATGTCAGGCACAATGACACAGTACTCTTTTGATATCCGGGTAACAACATTATCCCATATCTTACCATCAAGCGGAAAACCATGTAACAAGATAACAGGATAACCCTTACCCGATACGGTATAAGACAATTTCGGGAACCTTTCAGTACTGATAACCTTTCTTTCCATCACTTACTCCTTTTTACAATAGACCCGAATATGAATAACAGGGCCAATAATAATGGCGATAGTTCAATCAACGGCATTTGCTGTATGCGGAAGATATGCAGCAACAACGACACGAATATTAATGCTATAGCTACAATAGCATACCTGCTTTTATTACGTTTGGGCAAGAATGCAAGTATAAGGTTGGTAGGCAAAGCCCACAAAACATTAAAGTTATCCTGGCAACCCTGGTGGTCAGTGCCTAACCACATTACCAGCATTAGTACGCCCAATAGCCCTGTAACAAACAGGAAAATGAAGCTCATTATATTGCCAAGCAACTTAAGGTTCGGCACAATAAGTCCCGTTATAGCTAATAACGACAAGATAGTAATAATAATAAACGGCCAGTTAGGCCCTGCAGGTACACGACCAGGCCCTTCGAATATCACTTCAGGTTCTGCAGCTACAAGCTTTCCGTTTATAGTTGCACCACGCAATCCATTACGTACATAGTCGGGCAGGAACATAATATCCTTATCGGTCATCACTTTATCTATCCTGCTACCTAACAACAAATTGCAACCAACACGCTCAAAATGAACACGGTAGAAGTACTCATCCATGATATTCCGGAAAGTCAATTTTGAGTCTTTGGGCAATACTTTGCTGTAATGAAAATCAGGTCCCAACACGTCAGGCAAAATATCCCTGAGCCTTGTGGCACAATTGTCGAAAAAGAAATCATATTTATAATAGCGATTCTCCTCTTTGGCATTATTCACCAGGAAGGCTTGTATCTGTCGTTTTTCATTATCACCTATCAGCAGCACCTGTTCTTCTACCCTCCTCTCAGGCTGTGAATACTCTGCTAAAAAGTACCTATATGGATATGCTGAGACATAATACAGCAACTTCCCTCTCATAAATTGTATCTCAAACCCTTCGCCAAAGGCAAAAGTGCCATAGTTATATACCAGGTCACTACCTGCCACACTATCTGTCACCCTTATTGCATTGTGTCCGAATTGTGCCCATATCTCATCACCGGGGCCACAGGTTAGGAAACTGATACGCAAATGACTGGCATTACTATCTACCTGTGCAAAAGATACAGTTGTGCACAACAGCACAGTAATAAGAAGAATGAGCTTTCTGACCATACAGCAAAATAACAAAAGGCTGCCTTATCGGGCAGCCTTTTTACACATTATTTTATAATTATTGTTATATAGAATTATTAGAACCTCCATCCAATACGGCATTCATATACTCCCTGTTCAGGCGAGCTATGTTTTCCAGCGAAATACCTTTCGGGCATTCTGCCTCGCAGGCTCCTATGTTAGTACATCCTCCAAAACCTTCCTTATCCAGCTGGCTGACCATGTTCAAAACCCTGTCTTTACGCTCAGGCGAGCCCTGGGGCAACATAGCAAGGTGTGATACCTTAGCAGATGTAAATAGCATAGCAGATGCGTTTGGACATGCAGCGACACAAGCGCCACAGCCTATACATGCTGCCGCAGCAAAAGCTTCATCAGCACGGTGTTTTTCTATTGGCAGAGAGTTAGCGTCAACAGCATTACCTGTATTTACAGATACATAACCACCGGCCTGTATAATGCGATCAAGCGAAGTACGGTCTACAACCAGGTCTTTAATAACCGGGAATGCATTCGCCCTGAACGGTTCTACCACAATTGTATCGCCATTTTTATACTCTCGCATATGCAACTGGCAGGTTGTAGTATGATGCCACGGACCGTGTGCACGGCCATTGATGTGCATACTACACATACCACATATACCTTCACGACAGTCATGGTCGAAAGCGATTGGCTCTTTACCCTCCGAAACCAGTTGCTCGTTCAGCACATCGAACATTTCTAGGAAAGACATTTCAGAAGAGATATCCTTAACCTGGAAGGTTTCGAAGTGGCCTTTTTCTTTATTGTTTTTCTGACGCCATACTTTCAACGTCAAATTCATATTGTAATGTTCCATAGCAGCTAATTGCTAAAAATATTGTCAAATTATTTATAACTACGTTGAGTCGGGTGAACAACATCGTAAACAAGGTCTTCCTTATTCAACTCAAAATTACTTTCACCTTTATATTCCCATGCAGCAACGTACATATATTTATCATCCTGGCGCATTGCTTCTCCATCTTCAGTCTGGTACTCCTCGCGGAAATGGCCACCACAACTTTCATTTCGGTTCAGCGCATCTATACACATCAACTCTCCCAGCTCCAGGAAGTCGGCAACCCTGTTAGCTTTATCCAGTTCAGGGTTGAACTCATTGATGCCTCCAGGTATGCGTACATTACTCCAGAATTCTTTACGCAGCGCTTTTATTTCTTCTATCGCTTCTTTCAGTCCTTGTTCGTTACGGGCCATACCACATTTATCCCACATGATCTTACCCAGGCGTTTATGGAAACTTTCAACACTCTCAGTTCCCTTAATGCTCATCAACTTATTGATACGGTCGCTTACCGACTTCTCGGCCTCAACAAAAGCCGGATGATCAGTTGGAATAGCCTTGGTACGGATATCATCCGCCAGGTTGTTACCTAATGTATAAGGTATCACAAAATAACCGTCTGCCAACCCCTGCATCAGCGCAGACGCTCCCAGGCGGTTAGCACCATGGTCGCTGAAGTTTGCTTCGCCTAATGCATACAAGCCCGGAACAGTTGTTTGTAATTCATAGTCTACCCAAAGGCCGCCCATTGTATAGTGTACTGCCGGATAGATGCGCATAGGCACCTCGTATGGATTCTCACCTGTTATCTTTTCATACATCTCGAACAGGTTACCGTACTTGGCTTTTACTACTTCTTTACCCAGAGTAGTTATTGTATCTGCATCAGCGTCATTAATACCTTGCTTGTTGACCTCCATTTTGCCATAACGTTGTATAGCCGAAGAGTAATCCAGGTATACAGCTTGTTTCGAAGCACCTACACCATACCCAGCATCACAACGCTCTTTTGCAGCACGGCTCGCTACATCGCGGGGAACAAGGTTGCCGAATGCAGGATACCTTCTTTCCAGGTAATAATCCCTCTCTTCTTCCGGTATATCATTTGCTTTGCGGCTATCTCCTTGTTTTTTAGGCACCCATATACGGCCATCATTACGCAGCGACTCAGACATCAGCGTCAGTTTCGACTGGTGGTCACCACTTACAGGGATGCATGTAGGGTGAATCTGTGTGAAACATGGATTACCAAAGAATGCGCCTTGTTTATGTGCCTTCCAAGCTGCAGTTACGTTACTACCCATTGCGTTGGTAGACAGGTAAAACACGTTACCGTACCCACCGGAACACAGCAATACCGCATGACCGAAATGACGCTCCAGTTCACCTGTCACCAGATTACGAACGATAACGCCCCTTGCCTTACCATCTATCTTCACTATCTCCAGCATTTCATGACGACTATACTGGACAACATTACCTAAAGCCACCTGGCGTTCCAATGCCTGATAAGCACCTATCAATAACTGCTGACCTGTCTGGCCGGCAGCGTAGAAAGTCCTTTGTACCTGCACACCACCAAATGAACGGTTGCTGAGCAGCCCGCCATACTCGCGGGCAAAAGGTACACCCTGTGCCACACACTGGTCGATGATATTAGCACTTACCTCTGCAAGACGGTATACATTACCCTCCCTTGCGCGGTAGTCACCGCCTTTCACGGTATCGTAAAACAAACGGTATGTACTGTCACCATCGTTTTGGTAGTTCTTAGCGGCGTTGATACCTCCCTGTGCAGCAATAGAGTGCGCACGACGGGGACTGTCCTGGAAGCAGAAAGTTTTCACTTTATACCCCATCTCACCCAGGGAAGCAGCTGCAGATGCACCCGCCAGGCCTGTACCAATTACTATCACATCCAAATGGCGTTTATTGGCAGGGTTTACCAACTTACATTTGGACTTATATGTTTCCCATTTAGACTCTAACGGACCAGAAGGTATTTTAGAATTAAGTGTCATATCAGGAGAAAAGAAATTATTTAAATTAAATACTGTTGATCGTTATTATGATATCCAACCCATGTAAAACACGATGGGCATCAGGGCAAATATTATCGGAACTATGATGGCGAAACCAACACCTACCGATTTGATAATGCCTTTATACTTGTTTGTTGTCAGGCCTAGTGTCTGGAATGCACTATAAAAACCGTGTACTAAGTGCCATGCCAGGGAAAAACAACCCAGGATATACACCACTACTATACCAATATTCTGAAAAGAATCACGCATCATTGCATACAGATCCAGTTCGCCTTCGCCAAAAGTCTGCGCACCACGATTGGGAGCCCAGAACATGCTGATATGTATGATCAGGAATATAAGGATGAGCGTTCCTAACAAGCCCATTGAGCGGCTATACCACTTGCTGGTGGCATTACCAGCACTCACTTCATACCTTGTTGTTCTCTTCGCCCTGTTTTTAGACCATAGCATCAATCCCTGAACAATGTGCAAAATCAGGAATGCGAAAAGACCGATCTCAACAGTGCGTATCACAAAATTGGTTCCCATAAAGTGGGCCGCTTCCGAAAACTTCTCACCGCCATCATTCCAGAATATCTGTGCATTGATATAACAGTGAACTACTAGAAACACAATGAGAAAAAGGCCGGTAAGGCTCATTTGCAACTTTTTACCAACCGAGGTACTGAAATAGTTTTTCCAGGACATAAAATCTTAAAAGATTTGACTGTATATTATTAATAGAATACTGCAAAGATAATAATCCCTCAGGCTATTTTACAATTGTATTATTTAATATATATACCACTACTGAATTATCATAGTTGCAGACAACTAAACAACTATCAGCACAAAAAGTTGTTTACATCTACTGTTCTAGTCTCAGCATCTGGTTGTCTACCACCTGGAAGAAATGCTCCGGTTGAAATGTCCTCCATCTATCACTTTGTAAAAGCCTTATATATCTGTCAATTTTTGATGACTGGAATTCATAGCAGGTTGACTCAGGCATGTTGATAGATACGATCCACCCCCCTTCATCTTTAATGTCATCATACCATTCCTCATAATATTCCCTGTCACTACTGTGAAAGTTAAGGACATTCTCGGTGATGAGTATGAATTTATACAGGCCTTTAGCTGTCATTTCGTCAATTATGCTCCTTTTCAACTGCATAATATCGTTCTCAACAGCATCATTCCATTCTCCTATCAATTCTATTATTACGAAATTAAGGTCATAGTCTGCATATAAAACTTTTATATACAAAGTCCTTGATCCGAATTCATCCCATTGTGGGTGTATGTAATAATTGTAAACTGTATTGCTGAACTCAAACTCGCTATACTCTTTTCCGTAAAATGGCGACAGCTCATCTTCTTCAGCAGTATATAAATGCCTCCAGTTATAATATGGTTCTATATCATGCATCCCTTCGTCTCTTGCTCACTTTGATATTTTCATTTTATTTTCTGATCTCCGTATTTATCCTGCCATGCTAATGCTCCACCAATCACATTAACAGTATTGTGAAACCCTGCCTGTTCAAGTACAAGGCATGCTTGCCTGCTACGTGCACCGGAACGGCAATGTATGATCAATTCTTCACCCTTCAGGTCCTCTATATCATCAAGCTGCATGCCCATTATCAACCCCAGCGGAATCAGTTTGGCGCCAATATTATATTCCTGGTATTCAGCTGGTTCACGTACATCGATTATATTAAGTTCTTCACCGTTGTCCAGTCTCTGCTTCAGTTCTTCAACTGTGATCTCCTTCATGTAATTCTAAATTATAGTTTTATGATCTTTCTGGGCGTACTTTCATATCCATCTGCCCTGAAGTGTACAATATATATTCCGGGGTATAAGTCAGATGTATTCACCCATTCTGACGAAGGTACAATTCCTTCTTTTACAGTCCGGCCTCTTAAATCAGTTATCCTATATCTGGCTTGTCCATAATACTTGTTATAATTGAACCTTATTTTGTCCGTGACCGGATTAGGGATTATATCCCATTCATGTGTCTCCTTGTTAACAGGACCGGAAATGATAGAAGGGAAAAATTCACCAAACATTGGACGTATCATTACTGCGCCCTGGATGTCTGATGATTTCCATTGGTTCAATACATTGTAGTATACGTGATTATTTGTTATACGTTGGAGGTCGAGTCCAAAATAAAGACTGTCACTGGTGCCCAATGCGGGCTGAATAGTTCCTATATAGAACTTACCTGCAGGAAGCACCAACGGTTTTTCGAACTTATACAGCCAGAAACTATTTTGCTGTGAATATGCAGGTATAAAGAAATCCTCCTGGTAAAGCACCTGGTCTGCCCCACCACCATAGGCTATGTCTTTATACACTACTACAGAAAAATATTTTTGATATGGCAATGGCACCTGCCTGCCAAAATATATCGCGACTCCCTTCAAAGTATCTGAAACATTCAGATGATGTTCAATGGCTAACTTACCCGGCAGGGTTGTAAATAGTTTCAGGTAGTAGCTTTTTTCAGGACTTCCGTCATCATAAGCCAGAAAATTATGAAACAGTTGGTTCTTTATTATAGTATCGTTTACAACAGGACCTGTTTCAGAAGTAGATTCAATATAATATTTCTGCTGAAACAAAACAGCTGAGTTTTGCAAAGGTGCAGTTATTGTATTGGTATATACAGGAAATGTAGCAATACCTTCTTTATCCGCCTGGATACCAGTGCCGTTACTGCCGTTGGCAAGTGGTGTATTGGTGTAGAACTCTTTAGCAGAATAGCCAAAATTAATGTTCACATTACCTTTTGTGTTATTCTTAATTGTGGTAGAGTGCTGGCTCCCGCGCTCTGCATTTGCATTAGCCATAAATTGGTGGTAAGGCATTGATGTATAGTCAGAAAGTAAGAATGAGGGCTCTTCTACAAATGCAACATCATTTACAAGGGTATCATTAATATTCCTGTTTGGACCAAACCTGATATAATCAACATTCCAGTTATCGTCGGTATTATTGATAGAAGCTTTATTGACAAACCTGAACTGAAAACCTTCGTGAAACAAGTTTGCATCAGTTACGGGTATCATCACTTGTTGAAATGGCTGTAAAGTAGATCCTGCTACTCGCCATACTCTTGTCCACGGACTCGTAGTGCTGGCACGACGAAAATAGAGCATAAGCGAGTCTTGTGGTTGGGGATCAAAACCATTACCCTGCGGTTGGTAAAAAAAGCTGAAATAAAGGCTATCATCGGGGCTATAGATACTCAGGTCTATCGGCCGGGATGTTAAACTATCTGCATACCTAAGGATATTTTTGTTTGTAGTTTCGTAAGGCAAACCAGTTTCGTCAATAGCATCAAATGTCGCTACACCTCTGCTTATCGCACCTACACACATCGTATTATTTATATATACCTTCCTGTCTACCCAGATATTCGTATCAGGGTAATACCCACCACTAGTGAAGTCTTCAAAAAATGGTAATGTGATCGCTGTTGTTTTGTTAGCGGCTCTTGAACTTGAGTTATAATGTATCTCTGACTTCTGCGGAGGGTGATAGTACAATGGTGCCACCGCTTCCTGAGCGAATGACAAAGTATGCATTAACAATATACATATAACAATAATCGCAGTTCGCATTGCTTACATTAGTTTACAGGCTCACTTAGTCCCAGTCACCGTTGTTGTCGTCACCTCCACTATTAACCTTTTTGCCGGGCTTTTTATTGCCTTGTTGCAGCACTCCGGTTTTCCCTCCTTGCTTCACCCTTATATCAACAAGATCCCCCTCTTTCACCTGGTTGCTTCCCCCCATGCTGTTCTTAGCGGTTGGAGACTGGTAATATACCACAGCACTCTGCGAGTCTGTAATTCCACCATCCCACAGATCTATAAATTGCAGGCCTGAAGCATTCAGTACAGCAATTGCCTCCGGATAGCTCATGCCCATTACGTCAGGTACGTCAAACGAAACATTACCCAAACCATCACCTATGACAAGGGTAATACTGCTGCCCTGGGGTATCATATCTCCTGCCATGATAGCTTTACCTTTATACAATTGCTCTAATATAGCACCATCTGCAATATCAGGGCGGTGCACGGTGTCACCTAAACGTAATTTATTGCTTTTCAGCACTAACTCAGCACTTTGGTAAGAAACACCTGTAAGGTCAGGCATGGGTATCATTGGTGCCTGTCCTTTATTGATCACCAGGAATACTGTTCTACCTCTTTTTACAAATGTACCGGTGTCAGGCATTTGAGACAGGACCACGCCGTACTCCTTCTTCATATCAAAAGCAGAATCTATATCGATTACAAAGCCATCCTTATTTAATATCTTAGCTGCTTCTTCAAATGTTTTATCAAGCAAAACAGGCATTTTTTGTTGCTGTCCATGATCAGTTATCCTGTCAAGGCTGGTAAAGAACACCATGTAGAATACCACTGAAACGAGTAGCATCAGCAGCAGATGAAACCATATAGACTTTCTGTATTTTTCGTTTATCAATGCCATAATTTATATGGTTGATGTTTATTTAACAGTACTCAAACAATCTTCTACCAGGGAGTTATAAAACTCGCTAAGGCTGATACCTGCGGCTGCTACCTGTTGAGGCACAATACTTGCTTCACTCTGTCCCGGCATAGTATTTACTTCAAGAAAATATAACTTCTCAGAAATATTTTGCAAAATGTAGTCCATCCTAACAACACCCTTGCAATTAAGATGCCTATAAATATACTGAGATTTGGTTTCAAGCATATCTTTAACCTTATCACTTATTGGCGCAGGGGTAATTTCATTTGTTACTCCTGGTGTATATTTTGCTTCAAAATCAAAAAACTCATTCTTACTCACTATTTCTGTGGCAGGCAATGCATGTAGCTTGCCTTTTACTTTATAAATACCTATTGTCAACTCACGGCCTTCAATAAATTCTTCTATCAGCACCTGGTCATCTTCCTTAAATGCTTTCTCTATAGCAGGCAACAGTTCTTCAACAGATTTTACCTTTGTTACACCCAGGCTCGAACCACTTTCGTTTGGCTTAACGAACATCGGAAGTTGTATCTGTTCCAGGATTGACCCTACAGAATAAGGCTCTCCCTTTATAAGGTGTACGGAATTAGCAATATTAACTACATTAAAGTCTTTTACTACTTTGTTACAGTAACTCTTATTAAAGGTAAGTGCCGAAACAATTGCATTGCATGATGTATATGGTACGCTCATCATGTCCAGGTACCCCTGCATCCTGCCATCTTCCCCGGGCGTGCCATGCATAGCAATAAATGCCATGTCAAATACGATCTTTTGTCCATCTATATTTAGGGTAAAGTCGTTTTTATCAACAGATACTTTAGCACCACTATCAGTATCATACCACCAATCTTCTTTTGTTACAACTATCGTGTATATGTTATAACGCTTCTCATCAAGGTTTTTCCTGATGGTAGCTGCTGTTTGTATTGATATAACGTATTCACCGGAATATCCGCCTGCTAATAAGGCTATATTTTTCTTCATATATGAGGTACTGACAAGTTGTAACCAAAGGTAATAGAAAAAAGACTGATGAGAAATGCCTCAATCATTATTTACACTTAAAGTAATTATAATGTTTTTCAGCTACCAACGAGCCTTACTCAGCTACAAGCCTGATCATATAAAACTAATCAATCATAACAACAAGATCATTAGTATTCACCAAAGTACCTTCCGTTAGTTCAATAGTTGAAATTGTACAATCTTTTGAAGCCGTAATTACAGTTTCCATTTTCATTGCTTCAATTACAAACAATGGCTGGTTCTTTTTGGCTTTATCACCCTTTTTCACCAGGATCTTTGACAGCATACCCTGGAGAGGTGCTGAAATATGGTTATCATTGTCTTTTTCAGCTTTACGATTCTCTACTCGTTCTACCTTCACTGACCGGTCTGCTACCTCTATATTACGTGTCTGGCCATTCAATTTGAAGAAAACGGTCCGCTTACCGGCATCATTTACATCTCCTATACTTAACAGTCGTATCAGCAAGGTCTTACCTTTTACTATCTCTATGGTAGCATCCTGTCCCATTTTCATACCGTATAGGAATAACGGCGTAGGTACTACGGATACATCTCCATACTCCCTGTAAAATTTCAGGTAATTCTCATAAACTTTCGGATACAACTTATACGACAAAAAATCACATAGCTCCAGGTCATCCCCGAATTGAGTTTTAAACTCAGCTAGCTCCTTTTCAAAATCCACCGGTTCCAGGTGCTTATTAGGCCTGTCAGTAAATGGCACTTTGTCTTTAAGGATTATCTTCTGCAAGTCTTTGGGCATGCCTCCTTCTGGTTGGCCCAACACACCCATAAAAAACTCCTGGACACTTTCAGGGAATGATATACTCTCCCCTTTTATCATTACATCTTCCCTGCTATATCCGTTTGCCACCATAAACTGTGCCATGTCGCCTACTACTTTTGAGCTTGGTGTCACCTTCACAATATCACCAAACATATCATTCACGGTAGCATACATTTTCTTAATATCTTCAAACTTATCCTCAAGGCCTAATGCTTTGGCCTGCGGGCGTAGATTTGAATACTGCCCCCCGGGTATCTCGTGCCTGAACACTTCTGCCGCACTTGCTTTCAAACCACTTTCATAAGGATAATACATTTCACGAACCGCCTCCCAGTAATTAGAGAACTCATTCAATGAATCAATATCAAATGTATTTTCACGTTCATGAAATCTCATCATTTCGACAACTGCATTGAAGTTGGGCTGTGATGTAAGCCCTGATACAGCCCCCATGGCAACATCAACTACATCAACTCCTGCTTCAATAGCTTTCAGGTAAGTAGCAGGTTGCAAGGAGGATGTATCATGCGTATGCAGGTGTATCGGTATGTTCACCACATCCTTGAGACCCACTATCAGTTCTGTTGCGGCATATGGTTTCAATAGCCCACTCATATCCTTTATGGCAAGTATATGGGCACCGGCATTTTCCAGGTCTTTTGCCAGCCGCTGATAGTAGGCAAGGTCGTATTTCGTACGCTTAGGATCAAGTATATCACCGGTATAGCATACAGATGCTTCTGCAAGGCCTTGCGTACGTTTGCGTACCATATCTATACATGGGATGATATTTTCTGCCCAGTTCAGTGAGTCAAATATCCTGAATATATCAATACCCTTTTCCCAACTCTGTTCCACAAATTTTTCAATCAGGTTGTCGGGATAAGCCGTATAACCAACCCCGTTGGCACCGCGTATCAGCATTTGTAGCAAGATATTGGGCACAGCTTCCCGTATTTGCTCCAGCCTCTTCCACGGATCTTCGTTCAGGAAACGCATGGCAACGTCAAAGGTAGCGCCCCCCCACACCTCCATACTAAAGGTCTGTGGGTGCAGCTTGGCAAAGCTACCTGCTACTTTCAGCATATCATGCGTACGCATGCGTGTAGCCAGCAACGACTGATGAGCGTCACGTAATGTAGTATCTGTATAATGTATCTTTTTTTCCTTCTTCAGCCATTCACTAAACCCGTCAGGGCCAAGCTTTATCAACAGGTCTTTGGTACCTTCAGTATAAGGTGTTCCCAATGCAACGGGTGGCACAACAGGTTTTCTGAACTCACGGCCATCGTATTTTACCTTCACATCCGGATTACCATTTACGGTAACATCTGCAAGAAAACGCAAAGTCTTTGTTCCCCTGTCTTGTCTCAATGCAAAACGGAACAACTCAGGATGTTCCTGTATAAAACCGACTGTGGTCTGTCCATTCCTGAATCCCTCATGTGTTATCAGGTTCTCCAGGAACGGGATATTATTCTTTACGCCCCGCACCCTGAATTCCCTCAGTGCACGATGCATTTTCATGGCAGCGTCTCCCAGGTTATTACCCCAGGTACTCACTTTTACAAGCATAGAATCAAAGAACGGACTGATCTTCATCCCCGGATATGTACTTCCCTCATCCAGGCGCACACCAAAACCGGCGGCGTTTCTATAAGTAACAAGTGTTCCATAGTCCGGCTTAAAATCATTGGCCGGATCCTCTGTTGTGATACGGCACTGTATTGCTACTCCGTCAATGCTTATATCTTTTTGTTTACCAACACCCACTTCCTTGTCGGTAAGTTTATACCCTGCCGCTACATACAACTGCGTCTTGACGAGGTCGACTCCTGTTACCATTTCAGTAACAGTATGTTCTACCTGTATACGAGGATTAACCTCGATAAAATATATTTCTTCAGATGCATCTACCAGGAATTCTACTGTGCCCAGGTTATTATAGTTTACTTCTCTGGCAATATCAGTAGCATATTTATACAGCTTATCCTTGGTAGATTGTTGCAAAGTAACAGCAGGAGCCACCTCAACCACCTTTTGAAAACGACGCTGAACCGAACAATCACGTTCAAACATGTGAACAATGTTACCATGGTTGTCCGCTGCAATCTGTACTTCAATATGTTTCGGGTTTTCAACAAATTTTTCAAGAAACACGGTATCATCGCCAAAGGCATTTTTAGCCTCACTTCTCGCTTCGGGAAATGATTTTTTCAGATCTTCATCTGTCCTTACTACACGCATACCACGGCCACCACCACCTGCGGCAGCTTTGAGCATAAGTGGATAGCCAATACGATTAGCTTCACTCAAAGCAATATTTATATCCTTCAGGTCAGACTTATTGCTTTCAATTATGGGTACACCTGCCCGCATAGCCACCTCTTTGGCTGTTACCTTATCTCCTAGCGCTGACATTACATCTGGTCGCGGACCAACAAAAATGATGCTATTCTCCGCACATTTTGTTGCGAACACTGCATTCTCTGACAAAAAACCATATCCCGGATGGATAGCATCAGCTCCGCAATCTTTAGCGATGGCAATGATAGCGTCCATATCCAGGTAGGGTTTCAATGGGTCATTATCAGCACCAACCTGGTAGGCTTCATCAGCCTTATACCTGTGTAGTGAGTACCTGTCTTCATAGGTATATATAGCAACAGTTCTGATGTCCAGCTCCGATGCAGCACGTGCAATACGAATTGCAATTTCTCCCCTATTGGCAATGAGCACTTTATTTATATTCATATAAACTATATTCTTGTGTGATATCCGGCTGTAAATCTAATACATGGCACGCTGTATATAAAGCAAATGCAGATTAAGATATGATGAGCACCCGGCCACCCCTATTTACTGGTTGATATTATTTTTTACAAGCCAATTTATTATCTTACTTAGGTTCAAAAATATTATCAACAAGAAAAATGCATTTATGTTAAAAGTAGGAGATGAATTTCGCCATTTGTACAGCTACACGCAGGATGATGTAGATACTTTTGCAAGAGTAAGTGGAGATACCAACCCGCTACATATTGATCCGCAGGCAGGAAAAGAGAGTATGTTCGGCCGTAATATCATTCATGGATTTCTGGGCGCAAGTGTCTTCACCAAAATATTTGGGGCACTTTGGTATGCAGACGGACATGTTTATATGAGCCAGAGCATGAAATGGTTGAAACCCATGTTTGTGGATACAGATTATGAAGCAGTGATCACTGTTAAAGAGATATTTCCTGAGAAGAACAGGATATTATATGATTGTGCTGTTTACGAGGCCGGTACTGAAAACAAGACTATTGCAGGAGAAGCACTACTACTGAACAAGAAACAATACGTTTGGGAATAATATTATCCAGGAAAAAGCCCTTGCAATACTGGTATTGCAAGGGCTTTTTCTATAACTATATATCTATTTCAAAATGCTGACAGGCTGAACACTATTGTCATTAGCAGACCTGACAACACAATAATATGTACCGGACGCGACATCTGAGATATTCATCGTGCACGATACACCCCCTGCATCATATTTCTGTTGTATTATCAGCTGACCGGTCAACGAGAATAACTGAACGGTCACATCTCCATCACTAAAACTTCTGTCCCATTTTACATTCAGTATATTGGCAGCAGGGTTAGGATACAGCACAACATTTTTGTTGCCGGCAACCTTATCTGTAATATTTACTTTAAAATCCTGCTTATAGAATTTCAGTCCACCCAGCACGTTACCGAGCAGCATTTCATAAAGCTTGGTACTATCATTGTCAATATTTGCAAAAGCCGGCGCAGAGCGCTCGCCAATGTCAATATACGAATACAGGGAATCTATCATTGTATACTTTGCCGGCATAGCCCCATTCTGAAATCCATCGTACCTGTACAAAATACCCCAACTACAACCAACTACCAGGTAATCAATTTCCTTATCATCAGTTGGCCCTATATAGGGCACTGTATTAGGATATGAATAATTAATATGCCGGGGATCTACATCTCCTAGCTTGTTGGTAACATACTTAAGGCTCAATGTGCCTGGAGTTGTACCAAAATTGCTGTAGTAATGTATGCCACCAAACTGGCTACCGGATAACAGATCTTTTTTGCCGTCGTTATCTATATCGTAGATGCAAGGAGTGGCATTCCCACTCACATTCAGATCTTTATTGGTTATCGGGTCTTTTATTTTACTCACTTCCAGCTGCCATACCGGTGCAACGGTATCGCTGGCTGCATAGTTTTTATAGAACGTAAATGTACCATCGCCATTTCCTATCACAAGGTCATCCAGAGAATCATTGTCCAGATCACCCATTGCCAAAGCAATACCTTCCATTTTCTGCGACTGCAAACCCAGGAAATCATCGCTTACCAATTCAAACGAATATTTGCCCGAGATTGATGTATTCCTGTAGTAAAACACCCTGCTGAAATTCTTATGGGTTGCCTGGTCTTTAAAACCCTCGGAACTTACGAAGAGGTCTTTTTTACCATCTTTGTCAAAATCGTAAAATACGGGGTAAGAACCTATTCCAAGGTCTATCATCCTGTCTACAAGATGTGTACTGCTTCTGTAAACAAAATTCTTATTGGCGTTACTACCTGTATTCTCATAAAAGCTGATGGATTTATAGTTCTCTGTGCTTTTATCCATAGGCGTGAACAACAGATCATCATCTCCATCATGATCAATATCCAGCACAAATGCTACCGGATAGTTGGGCATAAACATATTTACGCCACCTGCTCCCCATATTGTATCCTCGGCGATCATTGAGTCTACGCCATATTGACTCTTACCATTTCTGAAAAACTGTATATCAGTAAACCCCTGGTGTCCGTTAAAATAATCCAGGTCACCATCACTGTCTATATCAAAAAGACATAACGAATTGATGCCATCGGTACCTTTGTGTGATGGTATTCCGCAGCCTTTGCAGGTTATCGGGTCAAATATAGATTGAGGGCACGGTGGTAAACCCAGCTCATGAGCCCTTTGAAAGTTCTGCCTTGTTCGTCCCCAGCATACTTCTTTAATACATATTTTGATGCTATCCTTTGGCAGCCCATCCTCAACCTGGCAATTCCGGTAATAAGTTATATACTCGCCGGCCCAGTTATAAGACAGGATATCTATATCAGTGTCACCATCTATATCAGCCATTCCCGGCACACTGTTTCCCGATACCAAAACATTACTCCAGTTACCGTTCAGAATATACCCGAGATCCTTATAATACCTGAATTTTAATGAATCTTTATCGTAATAGCCATAGCTTACACTCACACCACTGTTCCCATGGTGCACCAGGTCAGGTATATTATCCCGGTTAAAGTCCATAAATTTTATATACCCGGTAATATTTTCAGGAAAGTTATGCTCATAGCGGAAATCATAACGAAAGGTGCCTTTGCCGGTTGCTATATATGTCGATAAGCTCAGGTAATCTTCCAGTACTACAATATCATTCAGGCCATCATGATTCAGGTCTGCCATAGCAATGTGTGGATTATTCACTCCCCCGGTCCAGGGTAGCTCCATAATGGTATTTCCATTCTTAACTACAACATCGCTATACTGCCTGTAAACATCATCCTGGAACTGGGCAAACCCTGCATTGGATAGAAGTATAAAGACAAAAGTGGCTATACAGGTGTGTCTCATGACATTATTCGGTCTGGTTTAGGTGACAGAGATTATCGCTATCTCAATACAGTAACAGGTTGAACGCTCTTGTTTCCTCCTGACTGAATTATACAATAGTATGTACCCGAAGAAAGCTCATTTAATGAAAGACTGCAATTATTCTTATGACTATCGAAAGATTGCATTAACACCTGCTGTCCTGTTACTGATATGATCTGTACCATTACTGTGCCATCAGCAAAACTTTCATCCCATTTCACATTCAGGACATTACCTGCCGGGTTAGGATATACACGAACATTTTTATTACCTGCAACCCTGTCATTTACATGTACTTTGTAATCCTGTTTATAGAAATTCAGTCCACCAAGTACATTGCCGATTATCATCTCATAAAGATTGTCATTATCCTTATCAAGGTTGGCAAAGGCAGGTGCTGAACGCTTACCTACATTGATGTATGAGTATACAGAGTCTAACATAGTATACTGCGCTGGCATAGCTCCATTCTGAAATCCGTCAAAACGATACAGTTCACCCCATTCGCAACCTACAACCAGGTAATCAATTTGCGTGTTATCCATGGGTCCGATGTATGGAGCAGAATATGCATACGGCTCAAATGGATCTGATATCTTAACACCTCCGAGGTTAGCAGTTACGAACTTCACGTTCAAATTGCCGGAAACGCTTCCGAAATTGTTGTAGTAATAAAGATCCCCTAACTGGTTACCTGAAATAAGGTCCATCTTGCCATCATTGTCAATATCATATATGCATGGGGTTGCATAATCACCAACGTCAAGCGTTTTGAATGTGGTAAGATCTTTCATTAAACTATCAGCCAATACCCAAACAGGGGCAACAGTATCACTGGCTGCAGTGTTTTTGAAAAATGCGAACGTACCATCGCTACGACCTATTACGAGGTCATCGAGAGAATCATTATCAAGGTCGCCAATGGCCAACGCAGCCCCCATATAACCCATCGAATCAAGGCCAAGGAAGTCACTGTCCATTAATTCAAATGAATAAGACTTCGGATTGGAAGACGTGTTTCTGTAGTAGGCTATTTTGCTTTTATTCAATGATGTCTGATTTTGAAAGAACCCGTCCGAGCCTACAAAAAGATCCTTTTTCCCATCTTTATCAAAGTCATATAATACAGGATAAGATCCCATACCCATATCTATCATCTGGTCAACCAGGAAATTGTCGGACTGGTGTACGTAATTCTTATTGGCATTGCTGCCTGTATTCTTGTAATAGCTGATACAATTATAGTTTTCTGAATTGAGCGCTGTTGGTGTAAATAAAAGGTCGTCATCATTATCATGATCAACATCCAGCACAAATGCTGCTGGAAAACTGTGCATAACCATATCAACACCATTACCATTCCAGATAGTATCCTCATGGATCACAGAATCGTAACCCACCATATTTCTGCCATTGTAAAAGAACTGTATGTCTGAAAACGACTCATTGCCATTAAAATAATCCAGGTCACCATCGTTGTCCATATCTATCAGGCAAAGTGTATTACTACCGTGCGTGCCTTTATTTGAAGGGCTGCCACAGCCTTTGCAGGTAACACCCCATTGCGAACAACTGTAATTCAGTCCCACTTTACGTTCAAAGTTCTGGTAAGTACGTCCCCAACATTCATCCTTGACACATATCTTGATACTATCTTTGGGTAAACCATCTTCTTTCTGGCAGTTTCTATTGAATGTTATTTGTGTTCCCCACACATCATATGAGATAATATCTATATCACCATCATTATCCACGTCTCCGAATGCTGGTATTGATGCCGGTGCTACGTGAACATTTACCTGTCCAGTAGCATTGGTATAGTATAGGTCTTTGTAATATTTAAACTTTAACTGGCTATTGGAATAATACCCATAATATACACCTACACCTGCAAAACTTCTATGCACAAGGTCCACAACATCATCTTTATTGAAATCTATCAATGTAAAATAGCCATTCATTGCAGGGAAATTGGCTTCATAGGATGGATCATACCTGAAAGACGTAGCAGTTGTTGCTATTAAGGTCTTTACTCCTATATAATCTTCAAATAACACTATATCCTTAACACCATCCTGGTTAAGATCGGCCATAGCCAGTTGGGGCTTGTTAGCACCTCCTGTCCAGGGTAATGACATCGGAGATCCGTTCCGAGTAACTGGTGCATTCACATACTGACGAAAAACATCACCCTGCGATTGACCATAGGTATTGATAGTAAATAGGACCAACGCTGCAAACAGGCATACGTTTTTGAAATTATTGTTCATAAATGATCATTTAATTTTGTGAATCATATCTGCCACGCAATGAAATTACAAAAAATCAGCATGACACATTGTTACTTATGTAACTAACAAATATGATATTGGTCACCATATTCATAGACAGGTGCTTTTTACTAACCGTTGGTTTCATATTTTTTCAGGGGAGAGTTCGGCTCATTCAAAAAATGCCGGTAAGCACGCTTGTCTACAAAACCTGGCCAGATTCTATTGATAAAAACGGTCATTTTACCCATAAATGTCATAACTACCGACCTTTTACGCTTTTGTACTGCATCCAATATGATACCGGCGCACTCTTCAGCAGACATTAGTCCCTTTTCGTCCAGTGGGGTCTCGCCTTGCATACTACCGTCCGGGGCACGGGCAACATTCCTGATATTAGATGTAGTAAATCCGGGAGCTACCCACATAACATGTGTGCCTGTATGCAGCAATTCCGTTCTCAGGCATTCTAAAAAACCCTGGAGGGCAAACTTTGATGCCGCATATCCTGTACGGGCAGGCAGTCCCCTGTACCCTGCTATCGACGATACCCCAACTATGACACCTTTCTGCTTGAGTATATGAGGTAATGCCGCTTTGGTACAATATACCGAGCCAAAGAAATTAACATCCATAAGCTCTTTTATCACTGATACATTGGCATCTTCAAATAATGCTCTCATACTTATACCAGCATTGTTCAGCAATACGTCTACTTTACCCCACTTATCAACAACAGTTGTTACCAGTCTCTCGCAATCCACCTGGCTGGTTACATCAACAGGCATATATACCATCCTCTCTTTTGCTATGTTGCCATATAACTCCTCAAGCTTATTTATATTCCTGGCACATACTGCTACGCAGGCTCCCCTGTTCAAAGCATCAAATGCTAATGCCTTTCCTATACCAGACGAGCCTCCGGTTATAACTACAACTTTATCCTTCAATGTATACATTGCTCCGGTTCTGGATGTAAAAATAATACTTCATATGTAGCGATACTGATTATCAGGATTGTTTTTTGATATAAAAAAAGATATGCACAACAGGTTAATAAAAACAAACATCAATTTTCGTCTTTCAGCGTTTAAATGAATTAACTTAATGGAAGATGACAACAAGTACACATTACGACGGTTAACAACTACGACAAATAGAAATTGTTCATTTTTTGTTAACAGTAATTCATACCTGATTGTATTAAAATTGTATGATTAGTTAACACTAAAATAAAAGCACATTGACAGAAGCGATAATAAGTCTTGAAACAGTTAACCCGATCGAGTTCTTCGGTGTAAATAACAGCAAATTCGACATCCTGAAACGCAAATTCCCGCTATTGAAGGTGTTGTCTCGTGGCAGCCAGATAAAACTGGCCGGGCAACCTGAAGAGGTAGCAAATGCACAACTGCGCATCAGCCAGGTAATAAAATACCTGGAACGTAATGGCCATTTGTCTGAGAACTACTTTGCCGAAATATTGGGCGATGATGAAGAAGGGTCTGATTTTCTCAATAACGAGAATAACAGTACGAATGATATTATCGTTTTTGGTCCTAACGGCAAAGTGATACGTGCCAAGACACAGAACCAGAAACTACTGACAGGCGCTTCTGAAAAAAATGACATCATCTTTGCAGTCGGACCTGCAGGTACTGGTAAAACATACACTGCAGTAGCACTTGCTGTACGTGCATTAAAGAACAAAGCAGTCAGAAAAATAATTCTTACGCGTCCTGCTGTTGAAGCCGGCGAAAGCCTGGGATTCCTTCCCGGCGATCTCAAAGAAAAGATCGACCCTTACCTACGCCCTCTATATGATGCCCTGGACGATATGATTCCGTCAGATAAACTGAACTATTATATGGCCAACCGTATAATTGAGATAGCTCCGTTGGCATATATGCGTGGTCGTACCCTGGATAATGCTTTCATCATCCTTGACGAGGCACAGAACGCAACAGAGTTACAGTTAAAAATGTTCCTCACACGTATCGGGCCGTCAGCAAAAGCCATTCTTACAGGCGACCTAACACAGATAGACCTACCCAAAAATCAGAAATCAGGGCTGGTAAAAGCGGCCCGGATACTTAAAGATATTGACGGCATAGCATATATCCTCCTGGATGAGGCAGACGTAGTGAGGCACAGGTTGGTAAAAAGCATCATACGTGCTTATGACCAGGAGCAGGAAAGAGAAGAAAAAGAAGAAGAGGCTAATAAAGAACAATTCAGGAAATTGAAGGAGACCCGGCTGGCTGCGGAAAAAGACAAAGAAAAAGGTGAATAGACCAATAAAGAGCTGAAACAAAAATGGGGTGTCTTACGACGCCCCATTTTTTTATAATAATATTTTTTATTACTACCTTTTAGTACCTGAGAAGTTGGTGATCACCCTGTTACCGTCTACCATCTCATCGATAAGTATCTCAATTTTACCTTCTCCCAAATACTTGTAAGTAATGGTCTTACCGGGAGCATTGTTGATATACATGTGATCAAGTACAGCTTTACCGCTCAGTTTTTCCGGTTTACGGCTATAAATTATGGTTTCTATTGTTGTGGGTGTGTCTTCTCCTGAAATATAATAAACTTTTGCAGAGTCTATCCTTACAGGATCTGAGTTCACTTTGGTCTGGCCATCATAAGTTCCGATAAATTTATCTCCTGACGCTATCTCACACTGCGTACCCTGCCAGCCATCAGGGCAAAGGCAAAGTTCGCCATCACAAGTACCGCCGTTGCGGCACATCAGGGTCTTACAACTGTCATGAATGCAAGACGTATACGTAACAGTTGAGGCAATACCTAAGAATATACTCCCCGCCAGTAAAGAATGTTTCCAAAACTTCATAATGACTAAAATCGTTATTTACGGCAAAATACAAAAAATCCTGACTAATTATAGGCTGTGGTTATTTTTTTTCTCCGGCTATCGGGTTCCAGCCTTGTGCTATCAGGTCGTGAACATTACCGCCCTTGGTATGCAATTTCACACCGGTATCTTTACCGGTCATATAACCTATTGTATAAATATCCGTATGTACAGCCAGCTTTTCGTAATCATCCTGGCTGATGGTAAACAACAACTCATAATCCTCGCCACCATTCAGGGCACACATCGTCGGGTCTATCTGAAATTCATATGCCACCTCTCTTGTCTCATCATGGATAGGTATCTTATTTTCATAAAGCACGCATCCTACCCCGCTTTTATTACACAAATGCAATATCTCTGAGCTAAGCCCGTCACTGATATCTATCATAGAGGTTGGCATAATATCATGCTCCTGTAGCCAGGTAACAACATCTGTCCTTGCCTCGGGTTTTAATATACGTCCTACTACATGTGCTTTTTTTTGCAGGTCGGGCTGAACGCCGGGACTCTCCAGGAAAATACGTTTTTCCCGTTCCAGCAACTGTAGCCCGAGATAAGCAGCACCTAAAGTACCGGATACACACAACAGGTCTCCTTCTTTTGCACCTGATCGGGTGACATATTTATCCGGCGCTACTTCTCCTATCGCAGTCACACTGATGATAAGCCCCTTATCTGAGGAAGTGGTATCTCCTCCTACCAGGTCAACATTATATCGCTCACAAGCTGCATATACACCTTCATAAAACTCATCCAGTGCCTCTACCGAAAACCTGTTGGATATAGCAATACTCATTGTTATATGAGTAGGTGTTGCAAACATAGCTGCAATATCAGAGAGATTCACGACCACAGCCTTATACCCAAGGTGCTTCAGGGGGGTATACATCAGGTCAAAATGTATACCTTCTACCAGCATATCTGTACTGATAACCGTCTGCCTGCCAAACTGGTCTATTACAGCTCCGTCATCTCCAACCGACAATAAAGTACCCGCATTACGGGTCTCGTTATTCATGGTCAGGTGATCTATAAGCCCAAACTCGCCCAGCGAGGTTATTTCTGTTCTTTCTTCGCCCATATTGTCAAATATTACTTCTTATCAGTTTCAGCATATCTTCATGAATAATTCCATTAGTGGCCAGGGTCTCTTTATCGTCCACATCATACGGGTCTCCGTCAAAGTTGGTTATCTTTCCGCCTGCTTCTTCAACTATAAGGTAGCCGGCAGCAATATCCCATGGATTCAGATTGTATTCCCAGAATCCGTCAAAACGTCCACAGGCTACCCAACACAGATCTATAGCAGCGGAACCCAGCCTGCGCACAGGCAAACCTTCCATTATAAAACGCTCAAATACTTTTATAGGGTGAACATAGGATTTAGGCCATTTATATGGAAAACCCGTCACCAGGCATGCCTTTTTAAAATCCGCTTTCTTCGAGACAAAAATAGGTTCTTCATTCAGGAAAGCTCCTTTGCCCTTCTCTGCAAAGAACAACTCATTCATTATCGGGTTATATACCGTACCCAAAATCAGGACACCTTTATGCCTGATGCCAATACTTACACAGCATATAGGAATACCATGGGCGAAATTCACAGTTCCATCTATCGGGTCAATGATCCACTCATAGTCAGAGTCCTGTAGCAACTCGCCTACCTCTTCACTGATAACGGTATGCTCAGGAAATTCTCTTTTTATGATATCAATAATAGCTTTCTCAGCATGTTTATCTACTTCGGTCACAAGGTCATTAACCGTAGATTTGTTCTCTATCTTAAATACGCCCTGGAAATAGTGCTGTATAATAGCCCCTCCGGCCCGGACAGCTTCCAGTAATACATCCCTTAATTGATCATTCATGTTGGTACTTATAGTTTTATCTCGTTGCCGAGGTAATAATCAATGACCTTTAATTTAAATATAAGGTCATATTTTGCACTGGTCTTGTTGGCTGCAGCTCTGTACCAGTTATTTTTTGTCACCAGGTATTCTACAGTATTGGTCAGCCCCAGCTCATTACGTTTTTGTGCATATTGATAAGCTTTCTCTGCTGCTTCGGCAGCGCGTACAGATGACAGGTATTTCTGCAATGAATTACGTGCGTCATTCTGTGCTTTATATACATCCTGCTTCAGTTTCAGCTCTGCCTGGTCCAGGCTCAACTGCTGGTTAAGCATATTTATTTTTGCCTTACTTACATTCGTCTGTGCCGACCAGCCATTAAACAAGGGTATGTTCACCCCTAGCGAAATTGATTGCCTGAAGTTGTTGTCAAGTTGTTTGCCCAACGGCAGCGTACTGGTAGTAAATACCGGGCTGGCCTGGTACACCTGGTAGGCGCTTTTATTTACAGAATCATAAGCGAATGTACCCTGTACCGCATCATTTGTAACACCGGTAACGGTATAGTCCTTATTCAGTGTTGAATAGTTAGTACCAGCCTGTGCGCTCAACGATAGTTGCGGCAGCAATGCACCTTTGGCTGCCGAATAGCCTTTCCTTGCAGCCTTCAAACGCATTTCTGCAGCATACACGTTGGGCAGTTTCTTTTCTGCGGCTGCATAGATTTCTTCCGGTTGCAGGTAAGCATTGGCAAAATCATTATGTACATTTATATCCGGTATCACAGGTACAAATGTCTCTTCAAAATCCAGGTTCAACAGTGCTTTTATATCTAATAATGCTGCATTTTCTTCAGACATGGCGGCAATAAGGTTGGCGCTGTCTGTTGCTAATTGAGATTCAAGCTGCACAAGGTTTAGTTCGGGCAGTCTTCCAGCTTCCACAAAACTGCGGGTCTGTCCCAACTGTTCAGCCGAAACCTGCACTTGTTGCTCATTGATCTTCACCTGTTCCTGCGCCATCAGCAATCTCAGGAAGCCTGTTGCCACATTCAGCGAAACATCATTCTTCAGCTTTTCCAGGTCTTTATTGGCGGCCTCAAAGCTATATCTGCTCTGTGCTATGCGGTTGCGTTTCTGAAACCAGCCAAACAGCAGCACATCTGCATTACCGCTAAGGCTCATAAAGTCATAACTGCTGCCGTTAACGAATTGGTTAGTTGTCGGGTCGATAGAACGTCCGTAACTACGTCCATAGCCTGTAGAAACATTCACATTAGGCAATTGAGACAACCGGTTCTGTTGCAAGGTCAGCTTTTCCAACCTTGCGTTCAGTACATTTTGCTGTATAGATATATTATGGTCTATAGCATAATGCACCGCACGCTGCAAGGTCCATTCGCCATTGTTTTGTGCTGAAACACCTGAAACGGTAAACAATAAGATCAACAGGGCCATTGCCCTGAACATATGCTTCATGGTGCAAAAATAACTTAATTTAACTTCGTAAGAGATATAGTAATACACAGTTATGTGTTAATGCTTTTCTTTATTTTTTCTCATCAGTCAGTTCCTTGCAATCATTATCCTCTTCCTCTTCGGCTCCCGGTGTTTCTATGATTATCTGGGGAACAGTTCCCTGTGCGTTGCTGTTTTTCATAGCCTCCATATACTCCTTATACCCGCCAAACTGGGCCATAAGCTGGTAGCCTGTGCGGGAGAGTTTAAGTTTACCTGCATTACCAAAACCTGCTACAGGGTTCACCAGGCCGGAGTTGATCATCACCTCCCACAATCTTTCTGACTCTACATACGGTATCTTGATATTGGCATTTTTATAAATGTCCGTTTCTACATTCAGCGTATCTATATGAGAATTGTAGTACAGGGCTTTCAGCACAATGTCTATAATTGCGATATCAATATCATTCCTGTCAATAGGAGCTGCCTTTATCTCTGCCTTCTTCAGTTTATTGGCCCTGTTATGGTGCCTGGATAATTTCGTTACTCGCGCTTCTTTCATTATTATGTTATACCCGATAATAGAAGCTGCAATTTAGGCTTTATTAATGGTTTTCAGACTAACTGGCCGGCAGCCGCCTTAAAAGTAGCCATTTGAAGATTAGTTGCCTCACTCCCCCTTCTTTTGCCCCTGTACTCATCCGTCGCTTTTTCTATCTTTAACCCAAATTGTACCATATGTCTTTCAGAACATTATTGATATTATTATTGCTGCCCCTGAGTCTTTTAGCAGATGATAAAAAGAAGAAATGGGATATTGAGAACCCCGGAGGACCTCAGAAAGAAGTAGCCTTTACTGTTAACGAAGGCACGTGGATGAACCTTGACATCTCTCCTGATGGCAAACAGATAGTGTTCGACCTGTTGGGTGATATATACATCATGCCAGCTGCAGGGGGCAATGCTACAGTAATAAGGCAAGGAAAAGCCATGGAAGTACAGCCCCGTTTCAGCCCGGACGGTAAACAGATCTGCTTTACATCTGATGCAGGTGGCGGCGACAACGTATGGATAATGGACAGAGATGGGAAAAATGCCCGCCAGGTAACAAAAGAATCCTTCCGTCTGCTGAACAATGGCGTATGGACACCCGACGGTATGTACATCATTGCTCGCAAGCACTTCACTTCTACCCGCTCATTGGGAGCAGGAGAAATGTGGATGTACCATATTCGCGGCGGCAATGGCCTGCAACTGACCAAACGCAAGAACGACCAACAGGACGTGAACGAACCATGCGTTTCCCCTGACGGACGTTATGTGTACTACAGTGAAGATGTATATCCCGGTGGACATTTTGAATACAACAAAGACCCCAACAACCAGATATTCGTCATTAACCGCTTTGACAGGAAGAAAGGCACTACAGAAAGAGTAACCGGCGGACCGGGTGGTGCCGTGCGCCCGCAGGTATCGCACAACGGGAAACTACTGGCCTTTGTTAAAAGGGTAAGAACCAAAACTGTTTTATTCCTGCGCAATATAGAAACAGGCGACGAATGGCCTGTTTACGACAAACTATCAAAAGACCAGCAGGAAGCATGGACCACTTTCGGCATTTATCCCGGCTTCGCTTGGACGCCTGATGACAGCCACATCATTATATGGGCGGGAGGTAAGATCATGAATATTGATGCGAATGCTGTGAACAAAGCGACAGTGATACCTTTCTCCTGCGATGTAAACAATAAGATATCCGAAGTAGTAAGGGTGAAACAAGATATAGATAAAGATGAGTTCAAAGTACATGTGATCCGCCAGGCCGTTACATCACCCGACGGCAAATACCTTGTCTTTAGTGCGCTGGGACATATCTACAAAAAGCAACTACCCAACGGTACACCCGAACGTATCACTACTTCTGAAGAGCTTGAGTACGACCCTTCATTCTCTCCTGATGGTAAATATCTTGTTTATACTACATGGAGCGATGTTGCCGGGGGCAGCATCTGTAAAGTAAAAACGGATCGCGGCAACCCAGAAAGGCTGACCACTAAGAAAGGTATCTTCCGCACTCCTTCATTTTCGCACGATGGCAAATGGCTGGTGTACGAACGCGAAGGAGGCAGCAACATACTCGGCCCCGCGCACACTTCAAAACCCGGCATCTACTACATGCCTGCCGATGGTGGCGACGAAACTTTTGTCACCAATAGTGGCAGCGAACCTTCTTTCAGCAAAGACGATAAACGTATCTACTACCTCTCAGGTGGAGGGCTTGAAAAATCATACAACTGGTGTAAGACAGACGGAGAGGATGAGCGCACTATATTCACAACAAAATACGCACAACATTTCACCGTATCTCCCGATGAACAATGGATAGCCTATACCGACCTGTACCAGGTGTACATAGCGGCATTCCCACACACGGGCAAAGCTATCACTATCGGCAGCGACAGTTCAGACTTTCCCCTGAGACGTGTGTCAAAAGATGCGGGGTACAACCTGCACTGGAGTGGCAACGGGAAAATGCTGCACTATACCCTCGGAGGTCAGTACTATACCATCAACCTTCAGGACCTGTTCGAATTTGTTGGTGGCAAACCTGACTCCTCTTTTAGTATTCCGGCAAAAGGCACTCCTGTTGGTTTAATAGCGAAAACAGACAAACCACAGGGTAAGATCGCCTTTACCAACGCCCGCATCATCACTATGGAGAAAGACGGTGTGATAGAGAATGGCACCATCGTAATAGAAGGCAACAAGATAATAGCCATTGGCAAAACCGAAGAAATGACCATACCCACAGGTACAAAAGAAATAGACTGCAGCGGTAAAACCATTACACCCGGCTTTATTGATGCGCATGCACATGCGGGGCATTTCCACTCCGGCATTGTGCCCGAAAAGCATTGGCCATATTATGCCAACCTTGCTTATGGTGTCACTACCATGCACGACCCTTCTGCCAACAGTGAATTTGTATTTGCACAAAGCGAGATGGTGAAAGCAGGTAAAATGGTAGGACCGCGTGTATTCTCTACTGGCACGATTCTGTATGGTGCCGATGGCGACTTCAAAGCTGTTATTAATTCATTGGACGATGCTAAAAGTGCCTTGATACGTACCCATGCCTTCGGGGCGTTTAGTGTTAAAAGCTACAACCAGCCACGCCGTGAGCAACGCCAGATGGTGATAGAAGCCGCACGCGAACTAAAGATGGAAGTAGTACCGGAGGGCGGTTCCTTCTTCTTCCACAACATAAGCATGATACTGGACGGACACACGACAATTGAGCACAACCTGCCCATCGCACCGTTGTACGATGATGTAGTACAGTTGTGGAAACGCTCAGAAACGGCCAATACACCTACGCTCATTGTATCATACGGCAGCCTGAGCGGCGAGTACTACTGGTACCAGCACAGCAATGTATGGGAGAAAGAAAGACTGTTACGCTTTACTCCACGCTCTGTAATCGACACCCGCAGCCGCCACCGTGTTATGGCACCCGAAGAGGAGTATGAGAACGGACACATACTGGTATCTGAAAGCCTTAAAAAGCTCAGCGATGCGGGCGTCACCATCAACATGGGAGCGCACGGGCAACTACAGGGCCTTGGCGCGCACTGGGAAATATGGATGATGGCACAGGGCGGAATGACACCGATGGAAGCATTGCGTACGGCAACTGTTAACCCGGCCAAAAGCCTGGGATTGGACGAATATGTTGGCTCATTAAAACCCGGCAAACTGGCCGACCTGCTTGTGATGGACAAAAACCCGCTGGACAATATCCGCAATACAGAAAGTATTAAATACACTGTGGTAAATGGCCGCCTGTACGATGCCGAGACGATGAATGAAGTGGGCAACTATGATAAAAAACATTCTCCTTTCTATTGGGAGCTGAATAAAAATGCAGGTTCATTCCCCTGGTACGAAGCAGAGACGCATGGGGATGATTAGAAAAGCTAGACCTTAAAAAAACATGTCCAAATACATTATTGCCATATTACTCTCGTTGCTTGTGCATACTGTTGGTGTTGCTCAAGACCTGCAAAGGCTTGAAGAAGACCTCCGGCAGACATATATAACGGATACTAAAGCTCTGACAAAAAAGGCTCATAAAATATATACTATTGACCCTCTGAATGAAATCGCAACGTGGTACTTAACCTATTCTTATCTGTATATTGGCCAAAAGGATTCATTAGATGCTTTATATGCCCGCTTAATTAGAGTAGATACAAATAGCCCGGCTCCATATATCATGCGGGCAAAATATCAATACATAGAGGCTAATTACTCCACTGGTGATACACAAATGATATATGAACTGCAAAAGGCCATACGGCTGGATAGTAATAATTATGAGGCCAATCGCTTATTAGGTGAGGCTTATTATAGGTCGTTTAATAAGAAACAGGTGATTGATTATGCCAGACAGAGCAGGTTTTATCTCATTCGTGCAACCCGCTTGGAAAAGCATACTATAGAATATTATAAATACCTAATAATTCAATTGTCTACACTTTTAGGTGATGATGAAACAGTGAAATACTACAATGAAGTTACAATTGCCACTGACATAGATAGTATGGGTATCCCTAAAAGCAACAAATACTATTTCCCTTATCAATATGTAGTATCGCTTAAGAACGATTGGACAACAGACAGCACATACGATGTACTAAATATGATTGATGGCGTAAAATTCACTTTAGAATGGTATTCAGCTCAATTGTGTGCATTAGAAGAACCATTGTTGTATAGATATAAAGACACTATTGCTTATCGTTTTACCTGGCTGCGGACCTTTCATCATCCAATTGCTATCAGGATAGAGAACTACCATAACACATACGGTCTGTATTGGAAAGTTGCGAGTGGCGCAGGTGGATATGAACCGGGCAGCATAATCATTGACAGAAAGAGAGAACTTACAAAAGAGGAGTGGTTACGATTTACTCACTTAATCAATAGCTGCAATTTCTGGGATATGCCTTATAAAAACCAACGTATGGGTACTGATGGCGCCGAATGGATAATGGAAGGAATTGAGCAAGGCAACTATCATGTTGCCGAAAGATGGTCACCTGAAAAGTCAGCTTATAAGGAATGCTGTCTTTATTTACTTAAATTAACAGGAATGAAAATCAGTAAAGCAGATATATACTAGGGATAATCCCCCCACTCGTCCTCGTTTGAAAAGAGAATGTACAGGAACGGCGATTGCAAAACCCCACACAACATACCAATGACCAAACAAGCAGCAATAAAAGAGTTATGCATCATTCCGGGGGTTGGCAAGTCCTTAGCTACCGACCTCTGGAATATAGGCATACGTTCTCTTGCAGAGCTTAAAGGGCAAGACCCTGAACTACTTTACCATCGCTCCAATCAATTTGCAGGTACCCTGCAAGACAGGTGTGTACTGTACGTATTCAGGTGTGCGGTCTATTTTGCAGATACCCCTGCCGACCAACGCGAATCCGAAAAACTAAAATGGTGGAACTGGAAAGACAGCCTGTTGCATAAATAACCACTATACCACCATATGGTCACCTATCACTTCACTAAGCGCCAGCCCCCAGTGTGGTATCTTGCCGCCCAGCGTATAATACATCTGTTTGAAACCCATTTTGAGCGCATACGCGGTCACCCCCGTTTCCAGGTGATTCTCATGACCGCCCCACCACTCGTTCGTGCGCATATAAAATCCTTTTATACCGCCCATATCTCCCATACACAGCAGTTCAAATTCAAGCGGTTTTATCTCCCCCTTTATAATGCCCAGTTCTTTGCCTATGGTATTGGCCAGCACCTCTGCTTCCATATGCCCCAGCGAGCCTATCTTGGGTACGGTAACAGATGCCGCATCGCCTACGGCAAAAATATTAGTATAGTCAGGGTTGCGCATATACAGGTCGGTAACCACAAACCCCATATCATCTGTAAATGGTAATTCTTTCAGGAAAGGGTGCGCCTCCCAGTCGGGGAACATGATAGCTATTTCAGCTTCCTGTGTCGATCCGTCGTTAAACTCTATTCCTCCATCATATACTTTCTTTATACCGTTGGTATTGGCCTTATAGTTATACCCCATATTAGCCATCATGGGCAGCAGTTGATTCAGTATGGTCTCACCTGCGTCTTCTGCTATCACTTTAGCCGGTGTAGACAGGTAAATGGTAGAGGCATTACCAATGTTTTTCTTTTCCAGCCAATGGGCCAGGGAGAATGACAGCTCTACGGGAGGCCCCTCACAAGCTGTCATCGCCACGGGCAATCCTTCAGGCAGCTTATCACTTTTACCCTGGTGAAACACATCCGATGTGATCGCTATCGGACCGCCCTTATAGTCATTGTGCAGGTACCTCCGCAATCTGTTACCCAGGAAGGTATCCGTCACACTGTGTCCGTTCTCGCTGAACCCGTCTATTTTATCATAGGCCAGGCGATTACCTAATGCTACAACCAGGTAGTCATACTGTATCTTCCTTGTCGGGTGGCCGGGCCGCTCGTTAGGTTGATAATATACTGTATTGGTATCTGCATCTATCGTCAACACCTCTGCCTGTATAAAACGGCTGCCATCATGCTCTAAAAACGACATGAACTTATAATGCAGGTCAATATCCGGATTCACATTCGCCAGTACCTGCAACGGTATATTGGGCACGAAAGTGAGCAACGACTTACGGTCTATGATCGTAATATCAGCATGGTCTTTCACCACAGCATGAATATACCTGGCAGTTGTAAGGCCGGCAAAGTTGCATCCGAGTATTACTATATGAGGCTTCGCCATGTTCTTTGCTTTTTGTGTATAGCGGATTATTTTATCATCCAAAAATACCCGTACTGCATTCCTAATATGATGACTGCTATCAAAGCTGTTTATGACAAATGTCAGTTTACTACATATTCCTTTTAAATAAATTGCAATGTGTAACTAAAAAAAGCATATATGAAATGAAACGCGCCGGCAGAATAAATAAAGAATGGCACCTGGCTCACCCCATGCCCCAAAATGCCAATACCGGTCAACGTATAGCATGGCACCTGGAACATATAAAACATTGTTCCTGTCGTGGCATTCCCGAAAAGCTGCTTGAAGAAATGAAGAACAGGGGTATTATGATACCTGCCGATAAAAAGTAAATACCCCCGGTAGCACCATCAACTTAAACTTGACAAAACAAACAATTTTACTTATTTTTGCTATATTAATAACAGCTGCCATGACACGACATTTTATATACTCCTGCATGACACTACCCGCCCCCGGCGGGATTTTTTATACCTGTCTTTTCTTTTTATTTCCATTTCAGGGAAACAAAAAGAAACAAAACCTCGCACATCATTCATTTACAACACATTACAAATATGCCCGTCAGAATTACAGGAAACAAAACCAGTCAAAATGGAAACAAAACACGGAACAACAGGAACAAATAAGCGTAACAGGGACGTACAATAGAGGTCTCCCCTTTAGGGGGATAGGGGGAAAATTCAGCACAATACCTATTTAAACCAGACATCCTTATCAACCGATTACCTCATTAACATATTAACCTTATCAACTAATTAACCTTTTACTCCCCTTAACCCACCATCACATGCTACATATTGATTATCTTGCACCCTCAAATACAGAGACTTACAGAATGGAATATAAACGGTTACTTGTAACAGCTGCGCTACCCTATGCTAATGGCCCGATACACATCGGCCACCTGGCAGGCTGTTTCCTTCCGGCAGATATATATGTTCGCTACCAGCGTGCTCAGAAACGTGACATTAAATTTGTTTGCGGCAGCGATGAACATGGTGTTCCCATAACCATACGCGCCCGCAAAGAGGGCATCACACCGCAAGATGTGGTAGACAGGTACCACGCCATGATCAAGGATAGCTTTGAGCAGATGGGCGTCTCTTTCGACATCTACTCGCGCACCAGTAGCGACACCCATCGCGAAACCTCGCAGGCATTCTTCAAAAAGCTGTATGACGATGGTGTATTTGAAGAAAGGGAAAGTGAACAATACTACGATGAAGAAGCTAAGGTATTTCTGGCAGACAGGTATATCATAGGCACCTGCCCGGTATGTGGTAATGAAAATGCCTATGGCGACCAGTGTGAAAAATGCGGTAGCAGCCTCTCGCCCGAACAATTGAAGAACCCACGCAGCGCACTCAGCAACGCTACTCCGGTGAAACGCAGTACCAAACACTGGTACTTCCCGCTGAACAAATATGAGGGTTTCCTGAACGAATGGATAGTAAAGGGCAAAAAGGACGAGTGGAAAAGCAACGTATACGGCCAATGTAAAAGCTGGCTGGATAATGGCCTGCAACCCCGTGCCATGACCCGCGACAGCGACTGGGGCGTACCTGTACCACTACCGGGTGCCGAAGGAAAGGTTTTATACGTTTGGTTCGATGCGCCTATCGGTTATATTAGTGCTACTAAAGACCTTACTCCGCAGTGGGCCGACTACTGGAAGCAACAAGACACCAAGCTGGTACACTTTATCGGTAAAGACAATATCGTGTTCCACTGTATCATATTCCCTTCTATGCTCAAGGCTCATGGCGATTTCGTATTGCCCGACAACGTGCCCGCCAATGAGTTCCTCAATATTGAAGGCGAAAAAGTATCTACTTCCCGCAACTGGGCGGTATGGGTACATGAGTATCTGCAGGACTTCCCCGACCAACAGGACATATTGCGTTACGTGCTTTGCGCCAACGCACCCGAAACAAAAGACAATGACTTTACCTGGAAGGATTTCCAGGACAGGAACAACAGCGAACTGGTAGCTATATACGGCAACTTCGTCAACCGCACCTTCGTATTGATGCACAAACTATGTGGTGGCCGTGTACCTGCACTGCATGCTGACGTGATGGACGAGGCAGACAACGAGCTGATAAAAGCTATCAAAGAAGCCAAAGAAGCCGTTGAGAATGGCCTGGAACGGTACAAGTTCCGCGATGCGCTATACGAAGTGATAGACCTGGCTCGCAAGGGCAACAAGTACATGCAGGACAAACAACCGTGGATAGTAGCCAAATCGCTGCAAGAGAACTCGGACAACCAGAAGCTGATAGACAACTGCCTGCACCTTTGCCTGCAGTTAACAGCCAACCTGGCCATCCTGTCCAACCCCTTCATGCCATTCACTACACAAAAGCTGCTGCACATGATGAAAGTAGTAGATAAGATGCTGGAATGGGAGAACGCCGGAAGGACAGACTTGCTGAAAGTGGGCTATCCGTTGCGTGCACCTGAATTACTCTTCAAGAAAATAGAAGACGAACAAATGAAAGAACAAATAGAAAAACTGCATAATGCTGCTACTGCCAATGCACCTGCCGCTGAAGAACCTGCGACACCAACGCACACACCAATTAAACCGGAAATAGTATATGACGATTTTGCGAAGATAGACCTGCGTGTTGGTACTATCATCCATGCCGAAAAGGTGGAAAAGGCGGATAAGCTTTTGAAACTGGAATTAGATATGGGCTTTGAAAAAAGGACGGTTGTTTCAGGTATAGCCATGCACTTTAAGCCTGAAGATATTATTGGCAAACAAGTAACGGTGGTAGCCAACCTGGCACCCCGAAAAATGCGCGGTATTGAAAGCAATGGCATGATACTCATGGCCGATGACGCTAACGGGAAACTGGTGTTTGTATCTCCGGTTGAGGGGGCTGCACCGGGTAGTGAGGTCAAATAATTAACTTTACACCATACAATCAGATACATGAACAAGAAAAAACTCTGGTGGATAGTAGGCGGTTCGGTTGTTTTACTGGTGGTGCTCATCATCATTGGTAAAACCACCGGCAATAAGGGCGTCAAGGTAGCTGTAGAGGCCGCCGCCCCGCATACAATTATCGAAACAGTAACAGCCAGTGGTAAGATATACCCTGAAACGGAAGTAAAAATTGCACCTGAGGTAAGCGGGGAGATAACAGAACTGAATGTAGAAGAAGGTGACAGTGTATTCAAAGGAGAAGTACTGGTCAAGATCAACCCAACTATCTATTCTTCGCAGGTAACACAGGCTGCGGCAAGTGTAGCTGAAACAAAGTCGCGCGCACAGAATGCCGAGCAAATGGCAGCACAGGCTAAAGCCACTTTCGAACAACAGAAAGCGCAGTTTGAAAGGAATAAAAAATTGTACGAAGACAAAGTGATCTCTGCGCTTGAATTTGAACAGGCAAAGTCCCAGTACCTCGGAGCAAAGGCAAGCTACGAAGGCTCGTTGGCCAGCATGCAGGGCGGCGGTTACAGTGTTGATGTAGCTGCGGCTAACCTGTCACAGGCGCGCGAGAACCTGAGAAGGACAACGATAGTAGCACCCGTTACAGGTGTGGTATCACTGCTGAAAGTGAAACTGGGCGAACGCGTGGTGGGTACAGCGCAAATGGCGGGCACCGAAATGCTGACCATTGCAGACATGCGCAGGATAGAAGTTCGTGTAGATGTTAGCGAAACGGATATTGCTAAAGTGAAGCTGAACGATACAACAACAATAGTGGCTGATGCCTACCGCAACCGCAAATTCACTGGTGTGGTTTCTAAAATAGCCGTATCCAGCACTTCTGCATCCAATGCACTTAGCACCGACCAGGTAACGAACTATACCGTTCATATACTGATACTGGAGAACAGCTACCAGGACCTGAGTACTGAGTTGCAGCGGGGTCGCTTTGTGTTCAAACCGGGCATGAGCTCATCGGTAGAGATACAAACAAGAAAAGACCCTAATACACTGGCCGTACCTGTTAATGCGGTAACTACCCGCGAATGGCCGGACAGTGTAAAGAAGGCGATGGATGCAGCCGGTATCGACGAGATACGCCAGGTAGTATTCGTGTACGATAAGAAAACAGAAAAAGTATCCATCCGCGATGTAAAGACAGGTATACAGGATAACGAATACATACAGATAAACGACGGGCTGAAAGAAGGAGAACAAGTTGTGATAGCTCCTTACGGTGCTATAGCACGTACATTAAAAGACAAATCAACAGTAACAGTAGTAGATAAAGACAAACTGTACGAGGCCAAATCGTCTGATTAATAACATAACTGAATAAGGATTGAGTAATAACGTACTGGGTAAAATAGGATTGATAGGTAACGGTAGCTGGGGCACCGCAATAGCCAAAATACTGACAGATAATGGCCATAGCATACATTGGTGGGTAAGGAACGAAGAGGCTGCCAACAGCCTGCAGACACGCTACCAAAACCCACACTACCTCACATCCGTACGCTTCCTGCCGGAAACGATTACACCTACCAACGATCTTGAAGAAGTACTGAGCGAGTGTACAACGGTGATAGTATGTGTACCTTCTGCATATGTACAGGGTGTAATTGAAAGTGTGGACCCCAAACTTTGGGCTGACAAGAATGTAGTTTCTGCGATCAAAGGCATTCTGCCAGACAGCAACCTGTTGTTGAATGACTATATGAGCAAGAACCCGTCATTCAATATGAACAGGTACATGGCTGTTACCGGCCCCTGCCATGCCGAAGAGGTGGCAGATGAACGGATCTCTTACCTCACCTTCTCAGGACTGAATGACGAACTGACTACTGCGATGGCAGATGCTTTCCGAAATACCTATATATATGCTACTACCAACCATGATATATGGGGTGTGCAGTTTGCAGCAGTACTAAAAAACATATATGCCGTCGGCGCAGGCATGGCACATGCACTTGACTATGGAGACAACTTCCTGAGTGTGTACATTACCAACTGCTACCGTGAAATGTATCGCTACCTGGATGCACATTTCAGGCAGGTACATCCATCAGACGAGCACCCTGACTTTCATACCAGCGCATACCTCGGCGACCTGCTGGTAACCTGCTACTCGCTGCACAGCCGAAACCGTATGCTGGGTACCATGCTGGGCAAAGGCTACTCTGTCAGGAATGCAATACTGGAAATGAACATGGTAGCAGAAGGTTACTATGCGGCAAGAGGCATGCAACACATAGCTAAAGAATACAAGATCGATATTCCCATTGCTACAGCTATATATGATGTACTATGGAATCACAGATCACCCGCAGAGACCTTCCTTGATATGGAAAAGACTCTATCTTAACTACTTTTATTTATCTACTCAATACATAAAACATAAAGGCAGGCTTCTTACGAAGCCTGCCTTTATACATTCAGAGTATAAATGCTTATTGGTGCATATCTACCTCTTCTATCAGGTTATGAGCCTTACCCATCTTCTCTATCACCCAGAATATGAAACGAGCATCAGTACAAATGGTTCTTTTGTACTTCTTATCAAATGCAATATCACCACTCATTGCCTCCCAGTTACCGTCAAAGGCTATACCTACCCACTCACCGTTACCGTTGATGATCGGGCTGCCTGAGTTACCACCTGTAATATCATTAGTAGTTATAAAACACGTACGCAGTTTACCATTAGCATCTGCATATTTACCGTAGTCCTTCTTCTTGTACAGGCTTACCAGTTCAGCAGGAGCGTCAAACTCATCATCACCGGGTTTGTACTTCTCCATAAATCCGTCCAGTGTGGTATAATAGTCATAATGCACTGCATCCTGCGGGCTGTAGCTCAACACCTGTCCGTAGCTTATCCTCATTGTAGAGTTGGCGTCTGGATAGAACAGGTCGTTCTTCTTCATTTCCATCAACCCACGGATGTATTTCTTTTTCAGCGCTTCTTTACTATCCTTATACTTGTCGATCTTAGGTTCGTACACCTCTTTGTAGTTGCGAGCGAAACTCAATGCATATCTTAACGCTGCATCATCCAGCATCTCTTCAAGATTCGGATTTGCCAGGAAAGCATTCAACTTAACTGTATCCAGCAGGAAAGTGTTTTCAAACACGTATTCAGCGTAATCTTTGAAGGTTTTATCCAGGTCGCTGTTAGCAAACTTCTTGAATATCACATTCTGATACACTTCAGGATGTTGGTTCTTAGGAATATCATTGTAGAACATCTTAGCCATTTCTGCCAATATCTCTTTCTCTGTATTCAGGTCAAACCTGGGCATGATGCTTTTGCGGGACTTTTTGATGTCTTTTACCTGCTTTTCGATTTCTTTCTCGTCAGGTTTCTTCTTGTTCAATTCCAGGTACAGGTCGTAGAAATCAGACCCCAGTGCAGCCAGCAATGACCCCTGGAATGCCTGGCTATAGTATATGTTATGTTTTGCATATGGTCTGTATGCATTATGTATAGCCTCAAACTCCTTCATGATACCCTTATATTCGGGAGCATTCTTTGCCGCCCATTGAGTGAATTCAGCTTCTTCTTTTTGCTTCTTCTCTACTACCTTCAGACGCTTCAATTGCTCTGTCTGGCCGATGAAGTATTTCCAATAGTTAGAGATACCTGCATAATAAGAAGTAAGCTTCAGGTAAACAGCCTTATCGGTTTTCATGTTCTTACGCATGATCTCCAGGCGTTTTTCACGTGGCTTTACAATAGACGGGTTTGTCTCGTTGATAGCTATGTCAATACCGTATGACACATCATAACGGTTGGTACGACCGGGGTAACCGAATATCATTGAATAATCGCCCTCCTCTACTCCTTTGATGGAGATAGGTAAGAACTTCTTAGGCTTATAAGGCACATTATCTTTTGAGTATTCAGCCGGCTCATTGTTAGCATCGGCATATACACGGAACATGGAAAAATCCGCAGTATGTCTTGGCCACATCCAGTTGTCTGTATCACCGCCATATTTACCCAGCGACCTTGGAGGAGTACCTACCAGCCGTACGTCTTTATACTTCTTGTACACAAGTAGTATGTACTGGTTGCCTTCAAAGTAGCTTTTCACCTGCGCTTCATAGTTACCTTCAGCTTCGGCAGCTTTAGTCAGCTTTTCTACGATCTTCTTATACTTCTTATCATACTTGTCACCTTTCGACCGTCCCACAGCTTTTTCAACCTGGTCTGTAACATCTTCCATACGCTCCAGGAACAAAGCAGTAACACCTTTTGCAGGCAACTCCTCTGAGTAGCTGTATGCCCAGAATCCATTATCCAGGTAGTTATGCTCTACAGAGCTTAATGCAGTAATTGCGCCATAACCACAGTGGTGATTAGTGATCAGCAAGCCATTTTGAGATATCATCTCACCCGTACATCCTCCACCAAATTGTATCACAGCATCCTTAAGACTGCTGTGGTTGATGTTATACAGGTCTTCCTTTGACAACTTAAGACCCATTTTGACCATCTCATCGTAGTTTTTACCTATAAGCATGGGCAACCACATACCCTCATCAGCCTTTGCAGGCAACATTGCGCATGCTACAAGCAGCGACAGCAGAATCTTTTTCATTATAGTATAACCTTATTTAATGTAGTATTAAATGAAACGAAGTGCAAAATTAACAATAAACAGGAAAGGACATAAGGGGGAAATTAGCGTGATTTTCATATACCCTATCTATTCCGGCACTTCTTCTTTGTTTACCCGAACTATACCCTTGGGGTTTTTAATGCGGTACCACGAAAAGTCTTCGTTAGCTTCCAGCCCGTCTCCATACATCACCTGGTCGGGTGTATTAATGCGTACAAACTTTTCGGTATAAAACTTCTTGACATTCTGATTCCAGATCAGTTCCTCGGTCCTCAAAGTTTCACCCTTCTTATTCACAACAACCACACTATCCCTGATCAGGACATTACCTTTACCTTCATACCAACGGGCATACTGGGCTGTCAATGTACTCTCCACACGCGTACTGTCATTAAAGAACTCTACTTTCAGCCCTTTGCGCATATCTACATAGGGAGGTTTGGCCACCTCATTCCGGATAAACTCTGTGGCATACATGCGTATCTTGGACTGCCCCCGTTCACTGTAAATAATGGTAACCTCGTCAGCCTTGTCCTCCTGCATAGAACTTTTATTCACAAGGGCATTTATCTCCTTGGGATCATTCTTACATCCAACCAGAATAAATACAGCCATAAAAAAAACAGCCGGTATTGCTCCGGCCAATGTTTTATTTAGTGTGTAACTGCAATTAATCATATTTACGTTTGATGAACCATTTATCATTCAAAGTAATACCAATGGTAGCCTTAACAAAGTTCTCCCTGAATAATCCGTTGGTTTCACTGCCTCTGCGACCTATCTCAAAGGCAGTATTTACGCGGTCAGTATATCTTTTGAAAGGCAGGCCGAAACCAAATGTAACTGCATAATAGTTAATTGGCGTATTACGTACATATACATAATCCTGTCCGTAATAGAACCCAAGACGGTACGTCACACGACTGAAATACTTCCTGAGTGCAGTAGCATCAGGCGTATACTCACCTCCTGCTGCTATTTTGTATGAAACATCTCCTACTGAGTCTACCCTTCCCAAGCCCTGGTAGTTACTCCAGTTGGCTGCAGAAAAGTCAACTCCTATCAGCCATTTATTACTATCAGCTATTTGTAGTCCTGCACTATACATCAAGGGCATTGTAAGGGTGCCCTGCTGGGTTAGCCTACTGTATGCCGTATCCCCTCCGGAATAGTTGTAGCTCATCCAGAATTCATCCAGCTTGGATTTAATATCCTGGTTTACAGCAAAAGTAGCTCCGGCTCCTAATAATAGATTACTGCCAATTTTGCCATTATACTGCAAACCACCTTTCCAGTATATTCCACCACTCTTCACCACTTTGCTAAACTGGGCATCATTCACGTTCTGCGTATTATCAATGCTTTCCAGCAAGCTGGAGTAAACAGTACTACCAAAAATATAGCCGAAATTAAACCCTGCACTAAAGCCTTTATACTTACCTGCAAAACCAACATAAGCATAACTCAAAGAACCATCACCATAAAATGTACGCACACTATTGCCATATAAAGGGATAACAGAAGTATCGCTCAACTTATAATATATGTGTGTCAACGGCATAAAGCCGAAACTCATACCTGCATGTTTGCCAACAGGCATCCCGATATTCATATGGTTGATAGTGGCCATACCCGTTTTGAACTTCTCATTACCTGAGTGGATCGTCCTGGTACTTGCCTGCAAACTACCTTCATAAGTAGTCAGTAATAACGAAGCATATGATGCAGGATTACTGGCATTTATGGCAAAAGGATTATTGTAGCTGGAGGTTATCCCGCCCATACCTTTCATCAACGGATTGATACCATTCCTGAATTCACCTATACCAAACCTGGTATATGGAGCATTCTCCCTGTTTGACTTAGTTGAAAAGTTCTGCGTGTTTTGAGCGTAGCCGGTCCCGGCAACTACTACAATACAAATCAATAATAGGTAATGCTTATACAGCTTGTGGAACATTATGTTTCAATATTATATTCAGTCCCTTCAAAATGATATCAGGGTCTGCAAATATCTCACATTTAAGCTTGCCCTCAAAGTATTGCATATCGCCACCAGTTAACACCGCGTTAAAATCACTGTATTTGCCAGCAAATTCGTTCACCATACCATCTATTTCAGATGTGATCCCAAATACGGCTCCACTACGCATACAGGTTTCAGTATCATAGCCCAACAGCAACGTCTCTCCTCCCAGGCTTACTTCAGGTAACTTATCTGTAAACTCATGCATAGCTCTTAATCGCATGCGTAGGCCCGGTGATATAGCCCCTCCTCTGAAAGTACGGTTGTTCTGAACAAAATTGTATGTGATGCACGTGCCTAAACAAACAACCAGGTTATTCTTGGTTGGGTTAACACTGTGAGCACCCACTGCCATGGCAAGACGGTCTACTCCAACAGAATCTGACGAGTAGGCATTCATTACAGGCGTTGATGTCCGGTCATCCATCCTGATGAATCTTTTCACATTTGAAGCTAACATATCTTCAGTCGCTGCAGATTGTGAAGAGACGCTGGCAATAATGGCATACGCCGGCTTCTGCTCTTCCAATATTTCTGTCAGACGCATATGCGCGTCATGAGCAGGGAAGCTATAATTAGCCTTAAGCTGTCCGTTCTCAAATAAACCGGCCTTTACGAGGGTATTACCCCAGTCGATACAAAGATTCATTGATATTAATAAGATTTTATCAGTTAGATGCCTAAAATACTAAAATGATACTTATTGAAAGAAGAATTGCCCTACTTTTTACCACAGAATAATAATTCATTATAACTCAAGGTCCCCGAGCGACAAATCTCTGAAGTGTCCATTCATTTTTATTCTGGTCTTGGCTTGCTCAAGACTATGCAGCATGGGTGTCATCTTGCTAAGATGCTTACGTATATATTCCAGTCTTTGCGTTTCTGTTAACAGGTTCAGCAATTCATATTCCTGCATGAGTTCCATACCTGTATAATGAGCTATTTTATAGGACAACACGCCTGTGTCTGTTTGCGGGAATTTTTCCTCAACATTCAATAGTGCATATAGCCGTTTCACCTCGGTGAGTATCGTTGCAGAAATCCTTGTATCATCAGGCTCCAATATATTTTCCGGGTAATTCACAATTGCGCCTGAATACATTTTGTCCGGCACTTCCTTTACGACATGTAATATCTTAAAGACACTTACCCCCCTGGCCTTTATATCCATTTCACCATCGTTGTATTCTTTTACAAGTTCTATCACCTCGAGTGAGGTTCCATATTCCTGGACACCGTTATTCATCACTACGGGTATACCAAAATGTTTCTTTTCCTGTATACATTCATTTATAAGTTGTTTATACCTGGGCTCAAATATGTGAAGGTTTAATGGTTCCGTAGGATAAACAACAATATTTAAGGGGAAAATCGGTATAAAATTCGTCATGTTATTTGTTTGTGTTTTTCACCTCTGCAGATTGGAGCTTCATAGCATGCGCCATCCACAATAAAAAGAATAGATAAAGGTACACACCAAATTGCAATTCAAGGAAGGGCTCAACCATCAGTGGTACGAACATGACGAACCAGGTACTGAATAAGAAAAAACCACTCCTGTCCCGGTGTACCCACTTCAAAGGATAAAATATCCATACAAGGAATAACAACAGTGCTGGCAAACCACAACCTAAAGCCACAACGAGAAACTGGTTGTGCGGCTTGAGTTGCTGAAAAGCCGGCACCGAAGGATAATACTTATTATAGCCTTCTCTCATCACGTCGTGCATGTCGCCTATGCCCGTACCTGCCCATAAGTGGTCAGGCAATATTTTCAGTGTCACATCATAGGACACCAGGCGGCCGATGTCGCTGTAATCACTATCAAAATGCCCTTCTTCAAATACCTTCCACGAGTACCTGAAATAATCTACTTTTTGTTCAAAAGTAGGCACGTACTTATAGGCGCTGATAGCAAATAGTACAATAAGTAACAGTATTGCCAGGCCCGTGAATGGTTTGCGTTTGAACACTATATAAACTGCATACAGCAGTACGAACAGGTAGAATACCAATAGACCTGTCTTCACGGCTACAACATGCAGGTAAACACAAAGGATCACCAATGATATATATATAAATAACTTCGCCGGTTTATTCGTCAAAATAGGCACCATAAAAAAACACCATATTATGAATAGCGATATTGACAGGCTGTAACGTATGTAATCGTGAGATGCAAGCGTTGGCATCACTTTCGAGAATCGATACTGCTCTATATAATACCCGGGGTCAGAAACAAGAAAATATATACTATACCCTACGCTTCCAAGAAACAAGATAGCAGCACCTACAGTAAACATGCGTAGTTGTTTTTCAGAAAATGCAGGTAACAGTGAAAATGAAAGAGGTAATAATAATACCGGCAATTTCACAGATACCCTTTCATTCCACTGAGGTATATTATCGCTCCACAGGCCGGAAACTACATAAATGCCTACCCACGCTACACCCAATAGCCACCATTTGTTTCTGAACCAGTGACGGGGGTGCACGCCAATAAGTCCGTTAATACCAAATGCAATTGTACTTGCAGAAAGCAATGCCCTTGACAATAAAAAACCGGCCAGCATACCCAATGCACAGACAATGGCTATATTCGTCTTTATTTCCGGGTTATAATTAAGAGATATATTTTTACTCACGATTGCGATATATACCTAAAACGGTTGTAAATTCATTTTAGTGCAAGACAAGATAAGACAACTTTTATCAGACATACAAGCGGGTGATTATAAAGCACTGGCAAGAGGAATTACTATTATAGAAAATTCATTGCCCGGTTACGAAGATATACTGCTGCAACTTACCAACAAAAGCAAGGCAAAATTAATAGGTATCACCGGGCCTCCCGGAGCCGGGAAAAGCACCCTGGTGAGTGCGTTGCTTAAATTCTGGTCCAAACAAGGAAAAAAGATAGCTGTTATCGCCGTCGACCCCTCCTCTCCCTTCAATTATGGCGCTCTACTTGGCGATCGTATAAGAATGAATGAGTTTTATAACGACCCGAATGTATTTATCAGGTCACTCGCCAGTCGGGGAGCATTAGGAGGACTGCATCCTAAGATCATTGAAATATCAGATGTTGTCAGGCAGGCACCGTTTGACATAGTATTGATAGAAACCGTAGGTGTTGGCCAAAGCGAAGTGGAAATAGCAGGGTTGGCTGATTGCAGTATTGTAACACTGGTGCCCGAAGCCGGAGATGAGGTACAAACACTGAAAGCAGGTATCATGGAGATAGCAGACATATTTGTGATCAATAAAGCCGACAGGGATGCTGCCGATGCACTATTTGCCAGTTTAAGGATAATGGTACATCAAAAAGCAACAAATGCAGGTGAGATACCCGTTATCAAAACGATAGCTACAGAAGGTACGGGCATAACTCAATTGGCTGAGAGCATTGACAACTATTTTGACCACCTCAACAGCCACTCTGAGCATAAAGTGATTCTGCTCACAGAAAAATGCTGGCAAATACTACAGGCACAGAGGATGAAAGGCCTGGATAAAACATCTATAAAAAAGGAATTAGCTTCAGCACTGACCCGACCTGATTTCAATCTATATGCTTTTACCAGGCATATTTTGTCAGAATAATTACTATAAACTAAATATTAACATTCGTGGATAATATCTGCATGATGATTTAGCAGATTCCATTTTAGTTATATTTACATTTGGAGGACTGTGCGCAGAGTACCCTTTAAATACATATGTACAGTACGATAAGAGTTCGGGAAATATGCTGATTGATTTCATCGCAGGTTCTAAGATCGATTTTTACAAAATTGCACCGGTAATTGCAGCCGTTCAGGAGCAACAGGATGCTGGCGTAGACATCGGCTACCGTCTTATATATACCGGAACAAAAGTTGATATTGAGCCCGAAGATGAAGGTTTTTCTCACTACAGCATACCTGCACCCAATATTCTGCTAGACATATCAGAACCAGACCCTGCAGCCTATGCCGCTGCTGCATTGATGCGCTATGAGCAAGTGCTTGTATCGGGGAAACCAAACATCGTAATGTTATTTGGCCATAGCACCGGTGTTATGGCATGTAGCCTGGTAGCTGCCAAAACCGCAGATATAAAAATAGCACACATAGGATCGGGGATGAGGAGCTTCAATCGTTATTCAGGCGATGAGGTAAATCGGAAAGTTATCGATTCTGTTACAGATTACTATTTCCCGATAGCCCAATCGTCCGGGGAGAACCTACGAAATGAAGGGGTACCTGATGACTATATTTTCTTTGTCGGAAACCCCGTTTCTGACCTTGTAAACAGGGAAATGGCGGATATGCCGCAACCCGCTATCTGGAACGCCCTGAAACTTCAGCAAAAAAGATACTTCCTCCTCAACCTGGAACATTCCAGCGTAACAGGCAGCCAGGCGAGAATGAAATCATTGCTACTGCAGGTCATAAGGCTCTCGAAAGGTTTGCAGATAATACTACCCGTAAATAATGACTCGTCAAAAACACTCAAGTCATTGGGAATAAAAGCTCCTAACCTGCATATAATTGAATCGCAAGGAATTAGTTCACTTTATTACTTGGCACATCACGCAAAAGCTGTTCTGACAGATACTGAACAATTACAGGATGAAACGACACTGATGCAAATACCATGTATGACCCTGCTGAAAAGTGTTGCACGACCAGATACTTATACCATTGGTTTCAACGAGATCGTCGGGTTACAGCCTGAATCCATGACTGAGGCTTTTCATAAGTTATTTGCGGGAGATTGGAAAAAAGGACGTATACCCTACTTATGGGACGGCAAAGTGGCCGGCAGAATACTGTCCGTGCTCAAAAAACTGTCATAGTTATCCACATACCGTTGAAAATTCAATCCTCAATTAACAGCGTGATAACCCTTACACATTATAATTCACGGTTTTATTACCCTAACTTTACGTATAATAAATACGCATATCATTACTGATATGATTCAACTACCATCGCATCTTCTATATCTGCTTTGTTTTGTCAGCGCGCTGATCATCAGCATTATCTCCATACCTCAGATAATTATGGTGGCGACAAAAAAGAGGTTGTATGACACTCCTGACAATGACAGGAAAATACACCTGCGTGTCATCCCCAACCTTGGTGGCATTGGTATATTCTTTGGTTTTATTACTACTGCCTCTCTCTTCATTTCACCCGAAGCATTTGCCAAATGGAACTACATCATAGCGGCCTCTTTATTGTTGTTCCTGGTAGGTATTGCCGATGACCTGATATCGCTCAGTCCGTCAAAAAAATTCTTTACTCAGTTCATCGCAGCTTTTATCGTCGTTTGTGTAGCAGACATCAGGCTGAAGTCACTACATGGTATACTAGGCGTTTATGGAGACCTGCCCTACTGGTGGAGTGCTATTTTTAGTATCGTAGGCGTGATTTTTATCACAAACGCCTACAACCTGATAGACGGTATTGACGGACTGGCAGGCTCTATAGGTGTACTTTCCACTTTAACCTTAGGCATATCTTTAGCAGGGTTTGGTCACCCGGGCGCAGCATGTCTTTCTTTCTGCCTCTTAGGTGGCATCGTAGGATTTCTTCGCTACAATATCTCCCCTGCCAAAATATTTATGGGAGATACCGGCTCCCTGCTTATTGGTTTTATCATATCCCTGCTATGCATCATGGCAGTAAACACCTTTAACGCAGAAAGCAGCTTTGCTAAAATAGTTACCTCTCCGGCCAATATGCTGGTCATTGGGCTTTCAGTGCTTTTCGTACCTGTTTTTGACACATTCAGGGTATTTACTACCCGCCTTATGAAAGGCGTATCTCCTTTCAAAGCCGACAGGACACATCTGCACCATTACCTGCTGGATATGGGTTTTACGCATACAGATACGGTTGTCGTGCTGATCGTAGCTAATATCCTGATAATTACCGTATCTCTGCTGATGCAGGACTTTAATCCCAACTTTGCGATTTTCAGCATATTAGCCATTTCGATGAGCCTGTTTGCAATATTGTACTATATGCGCAAAGCCAAGCTGGCCCAGATAGCCAATTCGGCCAATAACCCGCCCAAAGGTAAAACACAGGAATTTCCTGTAAACAAATTCAACGATGCAGCTAACGGGAAATAACTAATTACTGCTCTACCATATAGGAACTACCCTGGTACCTGTACAGGTATACGTGCTTATTCTCATAATACATGATATCACCCTTCTCGTTGGTTTCGGGTTTTATCTCATAACGGGTAAACGGAGCTCCTCCGGTATCCCAAAGGTGTTCATTAAAAATGGTGCCATATCTTTTCAATAGGTTGGCATACCAAAGCATGGTCTCATACCCGCGAAATACCATATTATCAGCCTTGCCTACATACTTCCTTTTATAGGCATTCATTACGGCCTGTCCTGAAGCGGTAGATGGGTCGAAATAGAAAGGACTGGTAAAATATATGACGATATTAGGATAAGCATCTGCTTTTTTAAGCGAAATCATGTTATCCCATGATGGCATGCCCCATACTTCAAACTGGTAATCGGGAAACCATTGGTTCAGCCTCAGCAAAATGCCGTCTACATACTTATCATTAAGTATGGGCATAACGATAACATTCTTGATATCCTTGCTCAGTAATGGTAACAACTGGTCGCGGGTAGGCATTTCATCACAAGGCACCTTTTTAAATTCTATGGCATTATTGGTAACAAAATTGCTGAGTGCAACATTGTCTACCGATACCGTTGTCCTGTAAAAGAGCAAGGGTGTAATGATACCATTCTTCTTATAAATGAATTGCTCAACGGCATCGCAGTGGGTTTCCAACGTGGGTTGTATCATCATAAAGTACGGATTGTCTGATACACTATGATTGGAAGGCGACAATGCAGATACAAAGTTAATATGATGCTTCTTGGCATAATTAGCTATCAATGGGAAATCTTTGGAAGACAGGATGCCCAATATCAGGTCAGATCCCATGAAAGCATCTGTATTGACAAGCGTAGCGGGCGATTCGAGCTCATCAGCTACGTCATAGATATACAGGTCGAATTTGTAGCCCAACTTCTTAAGCGTGTCTGTTGCCAGTACCATGCCTTCGTAAAACTTGAGCGATGGTATTACTTTATCCGGAAGCTTTGTTTTATCTACAACCTTACCGTCCTGCACCAGCTCAGAAAGATATAAAGGTGCCAGCACATCTATCCTGTACCTCTCCTTTATGTCTGATGGCGGGTATATGGAAGGTGGTTTCTTTTCAACTGTATTTTTTGTATGAACAGAGGGCCTGTTGGCTTTCTCAGAAGGGTGTTGTTCGTAATATTTCTGCTGTTCGGCCCTTCTTTCTGCTTCTCGCCTTGCCTGCCTGCGCTCCCTGCGACTTTGTGCATGCACTTCCGTGCTGCACATAACCGCGATGGCCATTCCTAACAATATAATACATACTGTATTCCTCATAACGCCGTCTTTACGACTACTATTCCCATTCTATTGTTGCAGGTGGTTTCGAGCTGATGTCGTATACTACCCTGTTGATACCGTTTACCCTGTTGATAATGTCGTTAGACACTTTTGCCAGGAAATCATATGGCACATGCGCCCAGTCAGCGGTCATGCCATCTACAGATGTTACTGCCCGCAGGGCAACTGTAAACTCGTAGGTACGCTCATCACCCATAACGCCTACACTCTGTACAGGTAGTAATATCGCGCCTGCCTGCCAGATATCATGGTATAAACCAAAATCGCGCATATGCTGGATGTATATGGCATCTGCCTCTTGCAGCATACGCACCTTTTCGGCAGTCACCTCGCCTAACACACGGATACCCAGACCCGGACCAGGGAAAGGATGGCGTTGCAGGAATACATCGTCGATACCCAATTCACGGCCTATGCGCCTTACCTCATCTTTGAACAGGAAGCGTAGTGGCTCAACCAGTTCCATGTGCATTTTCTCTGGTAGTCCGCCCACATTGTGGTGCGACTTGATCGTTACAGACGGGCCATTTACAGATACCGACTCTATTACATCAGGATAGATAGTACCCTGCCCCAGGTAAGCAACATCTTTTATTTTCAACGACTCCTCATAGAATACATCGATAAACAAGCCGCCAATAATTTTCCTTTTTCCTTCAGGATCTGATACACCCGCCAGCTTATCGTAGAACATCTGTTTGGCGTCGATACCTTTCGTATTCAGGCCAAGATGCGCGTAACCGTCCAGCACCTGCTGAAACTCGTCTTTGCGCAACAGGCCGTTATCTACAAATATGCAATACAGGTTGTCGCCAATGGCTTTATGTATCAGTGTAGCAGCAACAGTAGAATCGACCCCACCACTCAGTGCCATCACCACCTTACCATCACCTACCTGCTCTTTTATTCGGGCTACTGTTTCCTGTATGAACGCTGCAGGCGTCCAGTCGCGGCTGCAACCACAAATGTCTACCGCAAAATTCTTAAGCAACTGCTTTCCATCAGTGCTATGTGTCACCTCGGGGTGAAACTGTATAGCATAGACAGGATTCTTAGCATACCCTTCAGCCGATGTAAATGCCGCAACGGGAATACTCTCCGTTTTAGCTATCACTGTAAAGCCTTCCGGCAGCTCCTTGATCGTATCGCTATGACTCATCCACACCTGCGAACCACTTGATATAGTAGCTAATAATGGGTTGTCTACCAGATCTTTAAGATGTGCACGACCGTATTCCCTGTGTGTAGATTTTCCTACGGCACCACCTGATTGCTGAGCTAACAACTGAGCACCGTAACATACGGCCAGAACGGGTAGCTTATCAGCTATAGCCTTGATATCCGGCTTGGGGGCATTGGGGTCATTCACAGAGAAAGGACTACCTGACAGTATTACCCCTTTCAGTTGCTCATCATACTCAACCGGTTTGGTGCAAGGTTGTATCTCGCAATAAATATTCATTTCGCGGATACCCCTGGCTATCAGCTGGGTGTATTGCGAACCAAAATCGAGTATCAGTATCTTTTCGTTCATGCAGTATATGTAATAATATTATTATGCTTCTCCTGTAGTACCGCCAAAATTGAATGGTATGTTTACCTGCTCCTGCTCCTGTATCACACCATTCTGGGCTTCAAAGCGTTTCACGTTCTCCACCAACGCGCGCATCAGCCTTTTGGCGTGGTGCGGGGTCATTACTACCCTTGATTTTACCTTGGCTTTAGGCACGTTTGGCATTACATTTACAAAGTCGAATACAAATTCGGCAAATGAGTGCGTAATGATCACCAGGTTAGAATAAACGCCATCAGACATCTCTTCTGTCAGCTCTATATTCAATTGTTGTTCTTGCGATTGTCCTTCTTGCATCTTGATCGTTTATTAATAAGGCTGCAAAGTTAAAAAAAGAAAACCAGTGCCATGAATAAAATAAGAATAGTAACAAAGCATTATTTCTGAGTGCCACGGGGCAACCTACACATACAGGTCGAGGAACCAGAAACCATACCCCTCGCCCTTATCAGGATCGGGAGAAGGATATACAGTATGCACCACTTCGCCCAACTGTATAGGAATGGGAGCTTTGAAATACGGAGCGTTGTACACAAAAGTGTGGAACTCCCCATTCTCCCCACAAGGGTCAACACCGGCGGGCAGGTCGTTCAGCAAAGATGAGTCTATCTTTCTTCCAAGAAACTCTTTGCCTAAAACTGCCTCATTAACGCATACGATAACCGCTTCAATACCCACATTGTCAACCAGTTGCACCATATCTCGAGTATCCATCCCCCAAACAGGGAATATACCTTTGAAACCTGCTGTCGCTAACTGGTCTTCACGATACCTCCTCAGGTCTTCCAGGAAAATATCGCCGAACGCTGCCGTGGTTATGTTTTCCTGTTTCAGTTGTGCCAGTACATGGGTCATGGCCTCGTTGTACACATCGTGCGAGGGTGAAGGCGGCAGGTGTACTTTTTTATGCCTGATGCCCATCCGTTCTGCCTGCATATCAAGCAACTGCTCACGAACACCGTGCATCACTACCCTATCCTTCTCGCTGTTAACAGTAGTCAGCAAAGTTGTCACATCATAACGCTCGTCCTGCCGCAACAGGTGATAAGCCAGTGCAGCATCTTTGCCGGAGCTCCAGTTCAAAACGGTTTTTACCATGGCTGCAAAACAACGGATAAAATCCTGAAAATATACAACAGTGAACACCATTATACATTTAAGAAAACCTCAACCATACCTGCCGAAAACCGGTTTGTATCGTTTTGTTATGTTTTGTTATGTAAAACGACACCCTTGTAAAAAAGTACCTTCCTAACCGATTGATAGTCAATAGCAGCATTTTCAGCCCCAAAAGGCCTGCAATCAATTGGAAATATTCTGCATACATAACAAAACTACAGTGCTTAGACTTTATTGGTTTGTAATATTTGCTATTTCAAAGAGCTTCACTCAAATAATACAAATTTACATAAAATAAACGTACTATACAATTAATTATCAGCAATACAATGACCAATATCATCAATAATAAGCTCAGTAATATTTTTAACTTTGGCGCTCATTATCATCTCAGCAAATGACACTCGAAGAGAGATTAATAGCACGCAGCGGAAATAAATGTGAATTATGCGAGGCCGAAGGCCATATGAATGTATATGAAGTGCCCCCGCAAACGGGAGGTTATGAAGAGCATAATATACTGATATGCGATAAATGCCTGGCACAAATAGATAAGAAAGAAGAGCTGGACAATAAGCATTGGAACGTGCTGACCACCAGCATGTGGAGCGAGGTGCCGGGTGTGCAGGTAGTGAGCTGGCGTATGCTGAACAGGCTGAGAAATGAGGCATGGGCGGCAGAAAGCCTGGACATGATGTATATGGATGATGAACAACTGGCATGGGCCAAAACCAGCGGCGACCATGAGAATGATGCCAGTGTAGACCTGCACAAAGATGCCAACGGAGCACAATTATTTAACGGCGACAGCGTGGTACTGACAAAATCGCTGGACGTAAAAGGCAGTACTGTGAACGCCCGCGTAGGTACAGTAATAAAGAACATCCACCTGGTAAGTGATAATACAGAACAGATAGAAGGACGCATAGAAGGCCAGATGATAGTGGTACTGACCAAATATGTAAGAAGACAGGCTCCTAAGGAATAAAGGGGCAGGAAATATCAATAAAAATTATGCATCAGGAGCTGTAGGGTCGCCTTCATGCTCATGAAAGTGGTTCCACACGAGGCGGGCTTTTTTCTGCCCTACTACTCTTGTCAGTTCCCGCTCAGTAATAGTTTTGATATTTTTCACCGAACGGAACTCCTTGAGTAATTGCGTGGCCGTAGCCTCCCCGATTCCGGATATAGCCTCCAACTCGTTCTTAAACGTGCCTTTGCTGCGCGTATCCCTGTGGAAGGTGATACCAAAGCGGTGTACCTCATCTCTTATGTACCTTATCAGCAGGTTCACCGAGCCATTGTAGGGTAATTGTAGCGGCTCACTATCTCCGGGAAAGAATATGGATTCTTCTCTTTTGGCCAGGCCAACAACCGTCATACGGCCGGTAAGCCCCAGCTTTTCTATACTTTCCATGGCCGAGCCTAACTGTCCTTTACCACCATCTATGATCACTAGTTGCGGCAGGGGTTTCTTTTCATCCAGCAGGCGCTTGTAACGGCGATACACTACCTCAGCCATAGAGGCGAAATCGTTTATGCCTTCCACAGTTTTGATATGGTAATGGCGATAATCTTTCTTTGACGGCACACCGTTTTTGAAACATACCATTGCAGAAACGGGGAACGCCCCCTGGAAGTTGGAGTTATCGAAACACTCAATGTGTACCGGTAATTCTGAAAGCTGCAGCGCATCCTGCATTTCTTCCAACACTTCCATCTTACCTTCTTTTGAAGCTCCGCCCAGCAACAGGGTTTCTTTGCGTTTGTTCTCATCTCGGTGAACAAAAGCGTTCTTCAGGCTTAATTCAACCAGTGTTTTCTTATCCCCTATTTTAGGTATGGTCAGCTTAACATTTTCATCTGCCAGGTCTATCTTTATGGGTGCCAGCACCTCGCGTGTTGTGCTTTTGAATGTGGTACGCAGGTTGTCATAAGCTATAGATAATATCTCATCATCGGTTTCTTCCAGTTTTTTCTGCACGATCATATTCTGCGTGTAGATGATATTACCACCTATCACCATCATATAGTTCACAAAGGCACGCTCTTCGTCACTTACCAACGTTATCACATCCACATCACCCAGGCGGGGATTGACAACTGCGGAACGGCTGGTGTATCGCTCCAGGTCTTCTATCTTTTTTTTGTGTATCTCTGCCTTTTCAAATTGCAGCTCTGAGGCGTAACGTTGCATCTCGCCTTTCAGGTAACCGAACACCTCGCCCGTGTTACCTTTGAGTATATGCCTTACCTGTTGCAGGTTCTCTGCATATTCCTGTTCGTTCTGCAGCCCTTCGCAAGGCCCGCTGCAGTTGCCCAGGTGATATTCAAGACATACCTTGTATTTGCCTTTTTTAATATTTGCATCTGACAGGTTCAGGTTGCAGGTGCGCAATGGTATCAACTGCTTGATGAGGCCCAACAACTCCCTGACCCGTGCCACACCTGTAAACGGCCCCAGGTACTCTGAACCATCTTTTATCACTCTGCGCGTGATGAATACCCTCGGGAAGGGTTCCTTTTTGATGACTATAAATGGATAGGTCTTATCATCTTTGAGGTCGATATTAAAGCGTGGCTGATAGTGTTTTATGAGTGAATTCTCCAGTAAAAAGGCATCATGCTCCGTATTGGTGACCGTATATTCTATATGATGAATAGACATGACCAGTTTAGTGGTCTTATAATTAGCAACGGTCTTATTGAAGTAAGAGCTTACCCGCTTGCGCAGGTCTTTAGCCTTGCCCACATACAGCAACTCCCCATGCTTGTCGTAGTACTTGTAACATCCCGGCTGATGCGGAATACCCGGTGCTATGTCACTAAACTCTTCTTTGGTCATACCGGTTTACTCTTTACATGAAATCATACGCTACACGCAGTTCTTTGCGACGGCCTGTTCGTGAAGTCTCCAACTCCTGTATACTTATGGAGGTAACAGGTATATAGAACAATTTCAGGTCGCGTGTGCCCATGCGGTCACTTTTGCCCGCTTCAATATATATTGCCTTTACCAGGTTGGTTTCTTCATCTGCAATTACCTGTAATTTTTTTGTGTACAGTTTCTTGTTCTTTGCCTCAAACAAGAAAGTATTGGTCTTGGATGCAGGATCGTTAAAAGCCGAAAAGTCGTACTGCCCGGCAAATTTATCGCTGCTGATATCCGTCTCGAAGAATGCTTTTACTACCGGCGCCCAATCCATGTCTATTGAGTTGGTGATGACACTGTCTGTAATACCATTGAAAGTCACCTTTTTAATGATACCATATGGCTGACCTTTGTATGTCTCCCACTGTTCCTGCCCGTAATACATTACTGAGAAACGGGTATCACTCGCTTCTTTATCTTTCTCTCCTGCTGACTTACTGCACGAGGCGACTAAAAGCATCAAACAGACAACTAACAATCTTAATGGCATAACACAAACATGCATGAGCCTCCAAAGTTAATAAAGAGAAGGGTGACGTGTATGGTAAATATTAATTAAGACCGGGATCGGCGGGCATATTGGCCAGGTAACGATAATCTTTGCCAAGTGAGTAAATAGCCCGTTGCCATATCTTTTCAGGTTCGGTATCAAACATAATATCAGCAGAGGTATCGGCTACCAGCCACGAACCTTCTTCCATTTCGTTTTCCAACTGGCCGGGCGACCAGCCGGCATAGCCAACAAAGAGCCTTATATCCGATTCAGGATATGAGGGGCTGGTAAACATAGTTTGTAACATATCGAACGAAGCCCCCCAATAGACGCCTTTATTCACTTCAGTTCCGCCGATATCACCCGGGATGCGGTGTAATACATGCAGTGTATCTAACTGCACAGGTCCCCCCTGGTTGACAAACAGATCCGGTGCATAGATATCAGGCAACAGATCGCCGATGTTGACATTCATCGGGTGATTGAGAATAAATCCCAAAGCACCTTCAGCACTATGTTCGCAAAGGAATATTACAGAACGGGCAAAGGTGGTATCTTTCAGAAAAGGCTGTGCTATAAGCAGTTTGCCGGCTGCCAACAATTCCGTTCGGGTCAATTTATGTAGATCCAGAAAATCCATTGGTATAATAAATATAAGATTTATAGTGACAAATACAAATATGTGCTCCCGGAAAGAATATAGGCACATATATTTTATCGATTGAAAGCATAATATGCCCTGCCTGATTAAAAAAATGATTTTACTTTTGTTGTTTGCACACATATAGCATAAACATGTCATTAACGTACAGTCTTTTACTATTTGCCATTACATTCCTCGGCGGAAGCATACCGCTATGGAACAAAAGGCTGAACGATGACGCTATGCAATACCTGCTGGCCTTTTCAGGTGCATTCCTGCTCAGCATGACCTTGTTACACTTATTACCGGAAACTTTTGAGGAAATAGGTTCAAAGGCGGGGATATTTCTTTTGGCGGGTTTTTTCATCCAGTTGTTCATACAAAGGCTGACACATGGTGTGGAACACGGACATGCTCATATACATGTGCATGATGGCCATAAGCATATCCCCATCACATCTATAATGCTGGGGTTGACAATACATGCATTTATGGAAGGTCTACCCTTGGGTTTCAATTACAGGATGGACAGCACAGAGCCTGCTTTGTATATGGCTGTTGCTGCACACAAGCTTCCCGAGGCTATTCTTGCAACCTCTCTGATACATGAAAGCTACAGGTCGAAGACAAAAACAGTTATCGGACTGTTCATATTTTCAATGATAACACCATTTTCAGGCATATTCGCTAACATGCTGGGTATGAGTTATCACTTCATCTCTCAAATGGTGATATGGCTGATACCGATAGTTGCAGGAGCATTTATACACATTTCCACTACTATATTCTACGAAAGCGGCACAAAATCGCATATGCTGACCGCTAAAAAGATACTGGCTATTTTATTCGGTATAGGCATAGGATTGCTTACATTGGCATTTGAATAAACACAGCCGCATGAACAAGATACTCTTCTGCACCTTTATTTTACTCAGCACCATATGCGGCGACAAGGTGTATGCCCAGTCTAAACAAGCTGATAACAGATCTTTGCTATGGAAAATAAGTGGCAAAGACATGCGCCAGCCTTCTTACCTGTTTGGTACCATACATATGATATGCAAAGAACAATTTATATGGACCAAAGCCATGGAAAAGAGCCTTGAGGCATCAGAAGAAGTATGTATGGAAATGGATATGGACGACCCGTCTATACTCATGCAGATAGCTTCGGGAATGATAGAGGGAGACGGCAAAAAACTACAAGACCACTTTACTGAAGAAGAATATAAGCTGGTAGAGAAATATTTTGCCGACAGCCTGGACATAGACATAACCATGTTTGCCGGCATGAAACCAATTGTGTTGCAAACATTGCTGGTGCCGTCTGTACAGCTTTGCGATAGTACCGTTTCTTACGAGATAGCCATATCAGGCATGGCCAAAAGTCAACAGAAAGAAATAACAGGCCTTGAAAGTCCCGCAGAGCAGATAAAGCTGATGGATGAGATACCGGTAGACAGCATTATTAAAGAACTGCTGGAGGTAGCATCCGGAAAAACCGGCGACGACTCTGACAACATCGAAATGATCAACGCATACGTTCACCAGGATATTCCTGCTCTTTACGAACTGATACTGAAGTCTAAAGAACAAGGCGATAACCTGGATGCATTCCTGGATGAAAGAAATGAAAAATGGATAGACCGTATGGCAGAGCATATGGACCAACGATCCGTATTCTTTGCGGTAGGTGCCGGTCACCTGTGGGGCGAAAAAGGCCTTATTAATTTACTAAGACTACAAGGGTATACCGTAGAGCCGCTGAAATAGGTGTATCAATACTCTTCAAGGACGGCTAGTATAGTGTCATTCGTCAGTGGCTTATTCAGGAAATGTCTTACCGAAGAATACCCTTTAACTTTTGCGATGTCATTCTCATTAATAGAAGATGAGAGCATGTAAATATGGTAGTTGGCTTTAACGTCGGCAGATAACGCTTCAAAGTTCTCAACAAATTCAAAACCGTTCATCACAGGCATTTGTATATCACAAAAAACAACAGTTGTAGCGTCTGCCTGCGGAGGCGTGTCTTTGATATAGCTCAAAGCTTCTGTAGCTTGCTGAAAAACCTTGACTGATTCAGCCTTGCCTGTATTCTGAATGATCTTCTCTGCAATAAAGCAGTCCAGCTTACTATCGTCTATGACTATAAAATTTATTTTTCCACTCATCTGTTACTTACTTGGAATAGTTACTGTAAATTTTGTTCCCTCGTTCTCTTTTGATTTTACTTCTATTTTACCGTGTATCTTTCCCAGGGCGTCTTTAACGTTATACAATCCAAAACCAGAACCTATCTCGTCGTTAGACCCTCTGAAGAACATATTGAATACCTCTCCAAGGTTCTTTTCAGGAATACCGATACCATTGTCTTCAATCGTGATAGTAGCTGTTCCATTCTCAACTTTGATCTCGAATACTACAAATTTATCATCATTATTCTTTTTCTGATACTTGAATGCGTTTGATAACAGATTATTAAGGATGATCTTGATAGAAATGTCGTCTGACCGGAATTTTGCATCCTGGTGTACTGACTTTACGAATCGAACATTTTTCAGCCTGCTGGTAATATCATACAGGTCACTCATATCCTTCATCGTATTCTCAAAATCCACCTCTGTAATATTCAATTCTCCGCGTCTGATACTATAGTGGTCGTGCAGGTTCTGAATATAGTTATCCAGTTTCAGCATTGCATTCTCCATCATACCCACCATTTCCTTTATCTCAGCCATATCCTCGGCATTCTTGGTCAGGTCTATGATACCCAACACGCTCAATATAGGGCCACGCATATCGTGTGTGGCACTGTAGGCAAATTTATCCAGCTCATCATACGCTTTCTGCAGTTCATCATTCTTTAATGCCAGCAAAGAGGTTGTGACATAGAACTTGTGAGCCTCGTCGATAGCAGACTGAATGTCTACGTCCGTCCAGGGCTTTTTGATATACCTGAATACATGCCCCCTGTTTATCGCATTGATAACCGCGTCAATATCAGCATAACCAGTTATGAGTATACGGATGGGAGCAGGGTATTTGGTGCGAATGTCTTCGAAAAACTCGACACCTGTCATGCCGGGCATTTTCTGGTCGCTGAGGATAATGCTGATGTCAGGGTTTTCCTCCAGCTTTTGCAATGCTTCGTCGGTATTGTTGGCGATGAAAATATTATAGTCAAAGCGGAATGACGCCTTGAAACTGACAAGGTTATTAGGCTCATCGTCTATATATAATACCTTTATTTTTTTCTTACTATCCAATGTTTTCCTGAGTTTGAACAGTTACATGTTTTGCGGGCAGACTTATGACAAATTCCGTTCCCTCTCCCAATACCGATTCCAGTTCTATTTTTCCGTTATGTTTATTTATTGTGTTATATACAATTGACATGCCCAGGCCCGTACCTTCGCCTACCTCTTTGGTGGTAAAGAAGGGCTCAAATACTTTCTTTTTAGTATTCTCGTCCATACCAATACCGTTATCCTTGATGTTTATCACTACCTGGTCGTCTTTATAAAAAGTGGAGATGGTCATCACGCCACCTTTTTCACCTTTGAACCTTGAGGTAATGGCCTGCAATCCATTTGTAATAATATTCAGGAATACCTGGTTGAGTTTACCCGGGTAACATTCAATAGTAGGAATGTTACCATATTCTTTTACAATATCTATATTAGAGCCTAAAGTGTTTCTCACAATAACAAGTGTAGAGTCAATACCCTCATTTATATCTGCGATCTTCAAGTCGTCCTCATCCAATCTAGAAAAAACCCTCAGGCCTTTTACGATCTCTGCTGTACGATTAGACCCCTCGGTGATTCCTTTTAACAAATACTCGATCTCTTCTTTCAGATAATCGTAATCCATTTCTTCTTTCAACTCGTCTATCTGCCTTTTCTTGTCATCATGTGGCAAAGCAGCATCAACCGTAATTTCCTCTACCCTGCCCAGCATTTCTATGATCATCTCAATGTCTCGCTTAAGCGGCTTTACGTTCGATGTCACAAAATTGATGGGGTTATTGATCTCGTGCGCGATACCCGCTGTCAACTGACCGAGCGAGGCCATTTTTTCTGACTCAACCAGGTGCATTTCTGCCTCTTTCAGGTCATGCAGGGTTTTGTTCAGCTCAGCATTCGATTGGCTCAGCTCCTGGGTGCGCTCATTTACTTTAGTTTCCAGTATTACGTTTTGCTCCCTGATTATCCTCGCATTTTCTTCAAGTGCTGCTAATGCCTGGCTTTGAGATTCTTCTTTTTCTTTCCTGAGTATATTGATACTATCAGCCAGTGCTATTGACAGCAATACAACCACGAATGCTGAACCTATCTGGATAATGGATACCGTAAACAGGTTGTAAGGCAACACCCCGAGGTCTTTGACAACAAATACCATTACACTTAGCAAGAATACGGTCCACGCTACCAGGAAGAATAATGCCGGCCTGTATTTGTGTTTTACACGAATGTATGCCGCCGTTCCGATCATGTATAACGACAGCGGCAAAGCATTAAAATTGAGCAAATTGTAGCTCAGGTGTTTATCACCGACAAATGCGTTGATCATCGTAACGACATACGCGATCACAAATACCCAAAAGCCTATGTGCAATCTTGGCGCAAAACGCTTTGTATGCAGAAAACTACGTATAAACGCAATGGAGGCAAATGCCGTAAATGAGGGGAACAGGTAAAGACTGTACTTTTCGAAGCTGTAATGTTGTGGCCAGAGATATTTAAAACCCAGCCCGGTAATATTCAACTGCACCAGCGCTACACTGAATATGTATAATATGTAGTACAGGTAACTCCTGTCTTTTGTACTGAAGTACACAAACATGTTGTACAACAGCATGACCAGCATGATGCCAAAATACAAGCCACTGAGCATGTCTTTATTCAGATCTGCATTAGCCACTTTTACAGGCGAACCAATTTTTACAGGTATCAACAACTGCGTATTGCTTTCAACACGCAAATAAAAAACAGTGGGCTCGCTACTCACGGCGGGCATGTCGAACTGGAAGTTCTGGCTGGTGTTGCCCCTTTCTCTGAATGGTTGATCTTTATTTATCTCTTTTGCTTCATAGCCATCGTCTCCCGGAGCATAGAATGTTACTTTTTCAAGAAGGGGGTTTTCGATCTCCAACAGAAAATTGCGATAGTTGGATTCGTTGGAGACGATCATTTTTATCCAGACAGCGTATTGTGCAACACCTAGGTTGGGCACTTCTGACACAGAAGGCTGAAACAGGTCAGCTGTTCGCACTTCGTCAAACGACTTCGTACCTGCCGAGTCTACATAAATATTCAACGACTCACCTAACAGCTTTGGCACGGCTGCACCGGTAATAACAATTTTTTTTTGAGGTAAGTGATCGTCAGCACTTGCATGTAGGGTGCTGAAAATAGCCAGGAGGGAAACAAAAAAAAGACGACAATATGCTTTCATTACTCTTAATCCTTATTAGGCAGCAACAAGTTGTATGCAACTTCAGTTTCTCCTTTCTCACCCAGAACTATTGTATTGCTGACAGGCTTCTCAATATAAGAAAATATTTCTTTTCTAAACCCATCGGCTGCAGTATTTAATCCTTCAATATCTTTTACAACCAGGGCAGTTGCCACAAGATCCAACTTAGGATATATGAATGTACCGTTATTACCGATAGATGTTTCAATTTCAAATCCTGCGGCCTGGCACATACTCACCGTATAAGGTGCGCACAGCACAAACAGGCTGTCCATTTTTAGCCTGTTGGCCATGGCAACTCCTAATTTTGTAAGCAGGATACTTACACCTTTGCCGGCTATGGCCTTTGCATTCCATAAACCACACAGCTCACCGGTAACCTTATTATCTGCGTAATCTGCTACCAGGTCAAATATCCTTTTCTCTACTACAGACACCGCTTCTTCTATCGGAAGCGGATATTTCTTATTCACCATGTGTATGCGCTCACCACCAACCACAACGCCTGTGTCCTCCATCTCAACCAGCGCAACGTATACATCGGGATTGTAAAACCAATCGTTTTTAGAGGATGTAACTTTGGTCACACCATAATCCCTCAGAACGTTCGCATGTCCTTCTGCGAAACGCCGGCATGATTCCAGATCATCAATAGCTCTAAATACCCTGATCTTTAACATTACTCTCTATAGAATATATCTTTTTTGTTCCTCCTTAATGACCTCACACCCACCTTGTCGGTCTGTGCAAGTTTCATCAGAAAGACTTCTGAATATTCTCCCTCATCCTTATTGAGCAACGGGAATATCTTTAAAAAGCTTTCCCGCAACCCTGCAAGTTCTTCTTTAGCGAAACCAGGTAGTTCTTCTCCCTTTCCAACTACCATCCTGCTAAAAAAGAAAACAGGCGACAACATCGGGTGTACCGTCACACCTTGTGTATTGGCGTATATCCAAACCCGTTGCACCGCCCTACCTGCATTTACCAATTTTTCATGTTCAAAACCAGGTATAGCAAATAACAATGCTGCAGACGCTGCTTTCATTGTTACTTGAGAATATCTTCTGAAAGCATCTCCTTTGCCCCACTCCGATAACAGGCTGATAGCTGACCAATCAGTACCTACTCTAAATGCAGCCTTTTCACCCTGCGTCAGGTCAACTGCATCCAACTCAATACCATCGCGTGTCATTTCCGCATGCTTGCTGTTCCATCTCACTTCACTGTAGAATTCTTCGTGCCCCTGGGGGTGCAGCATTCTTATCCTGTCGCAAGCAGCCATGATACGGCCCAGTTCATCAAGATCATCCTCTTTATCAGTATGGAGCAACTTAACGTCGCTACTTCCAGTAACAAGATAGTCTATTTGCTGATAAAATTCAAAGGGTAGTTTTTTACGTTCGCCCAACATACGGTTGGTACACCGGGTATAAATGTTTTCGGCAAGTAATTTATCCTCCCGTCCGGGTTGTACACCTGTCTTTTCGAAATATATTGCTGCAATGAGTTTAGGTTCTCCCCGCAATGGAAAGATCTGCACATTGTCTTTTAGCCCCATCAGTTGAGCCTGCAGGTGAACGTTCTCTATGGCAGTGCCCAACCCCATATGTGCTCCCATCTCTGCAAAATCTCCCCACGACCATGACCTGAACTTGTCATGAAACAACAATAACCATCCATTTGTATACAACCACTTCCAGGGCTGGTTATTACCGGCAGATGGCGCAATAATAGCTGCATCTACAAGTTTGTCCAACTCTTCATCCGAAGGTTGATAGCCTATTGTCTCCAGTTGCAATCGAGAAACAATCTCTTTCATCTCGTTCAGTTCCAATGGCTGAAAGGGGTTACTGAAATGAGGCGCCTTTTGATCCGGCTTTTTCTTGTCTGATACCAACTCATCAAAATCTATATAATACCTGCCGGAATCATGAAACTGGTCGAGCAATATCCTGCGGGCTGTATCAGTTGTGAGAGCACCACCTAATACAACAGATGACGCCAGTTGCGGCCATGTATTAATAGATTGCTCTACCTCCATCATAGATGCCTTCAACCTTGTAGATATTGTATCGGCACCCACCATTTTTAGTATGTACGGTATCTTCTGTTCATTGGTCAGGTCTTTGATCATTTCAGGATTAAGATCGCCGGCAAGACCATGCATCACCGGCCGGTCCGGCTCCAGGTCAAACCGTTCCACATCCAGCATTCCCCTGTCATTGGTATCCATTACTACCGGTATCTTTAATGCTCTTGCTTTAAAACGGCTTTGTATCTTGATGTCCAGGCCATCACAAACCTCTACCAGCAGGTCCAGTTTCCTTCCTCCTTCAAAAAACTCATTGATATTACGGTCTGTAATACCCTCGTTAAAGACTTTTACATTTAAATACGGGTCTATTTCAAGTATCTCTCGTGCTGCCAGTATGGTCTTTTTTAACCCCAGGTTATGCAAGCCTGTTCGTATGCGGTTCAGGTTGCTCAACTCTACTGTATCAAAATCAGCAAGTCTTAACTCACCGCAAATACGCTCCATGGCAATTGTTAAAGCTATAGACTGCCCTACTGACAAACCTATGATACCAATAGCTTTTGTATTCAGGTATTCCTGTTCAGCTTTGGTGAGTTTATAGCGGTTCCTGTTCGTTCTTACTTCAACAAACTCCTCCTCATCCAGCAAATGAATTACCTTTTTTGACCATGGATAGTATACCCAGACACCATACTCTTCAGGATTGCGCCCGGCCAAATGTTTTTCTACCAATGCGGGGTATTCATCATCTTTGATCTTGACCTTAGGGTTGAGTATTTTAACCAGTTCCCTGAGTTGACCATCCAATTCATCAATTACTGTAATACTTTTATCAGAGCTGATGAGGGCCTCCAGCCTCTGTTTGGCACCCTGTTCTGTTAGCCTGTAAAAATCAGGTTGATACACAGTATTGATTTCTTTACTATTTTTGAAGACTTCTTGATTATTGTCTGACATGATCCGGAGAAGTATTAGTGTATATGTAACGTAAAAATGTCCAGGATACAAGGATAAAAAAATAAATAAATTCCGTTTTGTATATTTTTTTTCCTACATTGTACCTGATGCAAATGTAAAGCTAATTATTGCATTAAAATGGGAGACACAAAATTAGATAAGATCAAAGTGCTGTATGTGGATGACGAGGAACATAACCTGATGTCGTTCAAGGCTACTTTCCGGATCAAGTACAAAGTATTTACAGCCATCAGCGGTGAAGAAGCCATTAAAATAATGGACTCTGAGGCAATAGACATCATCATTACAGATCAGCGTATGCCCAATATGACGGGTGTGGAGTTCCTGGAAAAAATACTGGAAAAACACCCCGACCCTATGCGCATATTACTTACCGGCTATGCCGACCTGAATGCTGTAATAGATGCGGTGAATAAGGGTAAGATTTTCCATTACCTGACAAAACCATGGAATGAGGAAGAACTGGATATGACCATACAAAGGGCGTATGATATCTATAAGCTACGTAAAGATGAAAAAGAACTGACTGAAAAGCTGGGTGTTACCAATTCACAGTTAGAGTTCCTGCTCAGACAGCAGCTATTATCATAGTCCACGCAATAAATACTATTTTTACAACCCGGGAGCTACTTCCGGGTTTTTTAATAAAAGTTCATGATAAAGCTTAGTGTAGTCATCATAACACTAAATGAAGAAGCCACCATTGAGCGATGCATACAGTCTGTAAAAGATATTGCGGACGAGATCGTAGTGGTGGACAGCTTATCTACAGACAATACCGTAAGTATAGCTAAACAATTAGGTGCAAAGATTGTACTGCAACCGTTTACTGATTATGTAACCCAGCGAACTCTGGCTACAGAAGCCGCAGCAAACGACTGGATATACTCAATTGATGCGGATGAAGCTTTGAGCCCCGAACTTAGCCATAGCATACTGGCCGTAAAGCAAAACCCGCAGTATAAACATTATAATCATAACAGGTGTACCAACTACTGCGGCAAATGGATAAGGCATGGCAGATGGTATCCTGACAAGAAAACAAGGCTGTTCGACAGGACAAATGGTAAATGGGCGGGGTTAAAAGTGCACGAATATTGGCAGCCTGCCGGCAACAGCCCTGTTGGCAACCTGAAAGGCGATCTGCTGCACTATAGCTTCAACTCTATTTCTGACCATATAAGACAAATAGAAAAATTCAGCGAACTGAGCGCCAGGGCGGCCGTGGAAAGAGGTAAAGATTGCAGCATATTAAAAATATGGCTGGTACCTAAGTGGAAGTTCATCACCGACTACATTATCAGGGCAGGTTTTTTAGACGGATATTGGGGGTACCTGGTATGTAAGTTGTCATCAATGGAAGTAAGAATAAAATACGCCAAAATACGCCAGTATGCAAGCTGGAAAAGAGAAGGCAACATTTTTTAAAACCATTTTTACAACATTAAAAAAAAATTTTATGAAAGAGACATTGAAGACGTTATCTATTACAGCTTTCACTGCCATGATCGTTATGGCGGTATTTTCATTCAGGCCTGCACCGGCTGAGCAAGGGGTAACCTATGAGTACTTCCAGTTCTCAACTATAGAATCTGTTATCCCCGGAGGTATGGGACGGTCAAGAATACTTACCACCGACAACAACGGACAATTGCTGGAGAAAGACCTGAAAAACTTTTATAGCATGGTAGGACTGAATTTTAAGAATATTGCCAACAACGACCAGGCTATTGTTGAACGCATCAACGGATATAGTAACGAAGGATGGGAGCTGATGAGCGTGGTAACCGGCTCGCATGCGCAAACATCTGAAGGTTCAAGTTCGGGCGGATTGTTCATCACCCGCTACCTGTTCCGCAGGGCAAAATAATATATGCATACACATAACAACAATGAGGCAGAACTGGTAAGCCTGAATAAATACATCAGTTCCACCGGTTTCTGCTCGCGCAGAGAAGCAGATAAATATATTGAACAAGGCAGGGTCACCGTAAATGGTGAGCCTGCTTTTTCGGGTACACGTGTAGCTGACAGCGATACGGTAGAAATAGATGGAGAAAAACTAAAGGGCACCAAAAAGAAAACTACCATATACATCGCCCTGAACAAACCAGTGGGTATCACCTCTACTACCGACCTGAAAGACAAAACCAATATCATTTCCTTTATCAACTACCCTAAAAGGATATTCCCCATCGGGCGACTGGACAAAGACTCTGACGGGTTGATATTCCTGACAAACGATGGAGACATAGTCAATAAAATATTACGCGCGGGCAACTTTCACGAGAAAGAATATATAGTTACCGTCAACAAAGCTCTTACACCTGAGTTCATTCAACAGATGAGCAACGGTGTGCCTGTCTTGGGGAAGATGACCCGCAAATGTATTGTAAAAAAAGAGGGTAATAAAAGATTCCGCATCATACTGACACAAGGCATGAACAGGCAGATACGCCGCATGTGCCAGCACCTGGACTACAAGGTTATGTCATTGACAAGGGTACGTATTATGAATGTACACTTAGGTAACCTGCCCGTAGGCAAATGGCGATTGCTCACCCAACCGGAAATAGATGAAATGAACAGGCTGGTTGCTTCTTCCAGCAAAACACAATCAGCAGAAGAAAGGACTGTAAAGGAAAAACACACCCAACAGAAACAAGAGGTAAAAACAAAACAACTACCTAAGAACAACGAACAAAAGTCACCCGCAAAACCCAAAAAGAAGAGTTATAAGGAATGGCGAAAGAGATAACATACCGCAATAAAACATCTACTGCTCAATCCTGTACAGCAACTAATTGTGCGGATCATAATCGAGTGCTTTCAGGGCATACCTTTTTGTGTCATTGCTAAAACCACCAACAACAAGCGTTACGGTAAAGGGATTGCCCGTAAAGTCTACAGCTCCTGTTAGTGCATAATTTACAATGTTATATTTAGCTCTCAATCCGACATAAACGGATTGACCTATATAGTACCTGTACCCAACACCAAAATTGAAATTGTAAGTCCAGGTAGATTCAGCTTTTAGATTATTTATGGTATCTGCATCTATCGCGTCAAAGCCATCCAGTCCTATTCCTGACAATACCAGCAACTCGTTTTTCTTTTTAGACCAGGTGCAGTACCCTGCATCCAAACCTATGTACCCACCAAAATACTTATCTGTAACAACAACAGATTGATCAGATCGTACACGTTTTGCATTATAAGGTGTTTTCGATCTTAAAAAGTTAAATGCTACTGTTAGATCTGTAGTTAGCTTTTTATATCTCATACCCATTTGTCCACCTACGCGTGGGTGTGTCCCCAGTATCGTGATATTGCCTGTTGGTATCCACACACCTCCCAGTAACGACCAATGAAACTCAGGCCTGTTTATATATTTATTTACCAGCTTATAGTACTCCTTGCTAATGTTGCTGCGCTCATATCTTCCCGTCTGTAAACTTAAATAGAAGTGTTCTGTACTATATCCATAAAACCTGCACAATAGATAATTTACCGTATTGGTGTCTTGTTTCAATTCTGCACACTTCATTTTAAAAAATTCCGTAGAAAAACTATCAAACTCCTGCCCCACAGGCACATAACCGAAATATGGCTGACTATAATCATATGGCAGGTAGTTCCTGTTCTGTATCATTTCTGCCCTATGCATATAGTTTTCGAAATGATCAAAATTTTGCTCGTTTACAAATGAGTCAGCGTCACCACCTTTAGCAATTGCCAATATGACCCTTGCCCTGAAAATAGGTTCACGCGTACCGCACTTACCCTCCCAGTAATTCAGCACCTGATCCGCTGAGTCGTATTGACGTGACTGTATAAACCCGGCAAATGAAATGGAACTTTGGTGTGCAATATCAGAACATTCAAAAGGCTTTTCGTACATATACCTTTTAGACACCGGCTCAGTCTGGCATGCAGCCCTGTAGGAGAGGCATGAGATAATGATAAACAGAGTTATTCGGATATGCATAATTCAAGAATATACAACTAAGGTAAAGATTGTAATTCAATGCCATATTTCCCTAAGGCTATTATTGCAATTAATAGACAATCGCCTATATGGCATTTCCCTAAAGCAAAAGACCCCTCAACAAAAAAGTTGAGGGGTCTTTCAGTAAATATGGCAGCTACCTACTCTCCCGCCTTAGCAGTACCATCGGCCATGAGGGGCTTAACTTCTCTGTTCGGAATGGGAAGAGGTGAACACCCTCGGCAATACCACCATAAGATCTTTAGTCATTGCCTTTTGGACTATAATAATATCGACATATCGGGAACAATTGATCTTGTATTAACGAACATGATTCTTAAAAAACTTGTTCTGATCTACCCTTCAAGAGTAAATAAAGTTAAAGCTTACGTGCAATTAGTACTACTCGGCTTTGATGTCACCACCTTTACACCTGTAGCCTATCAACGTCATCGTCTTTGACGGCACTTAAAAGTAAATTCATCTAGTGGAAGGTTTCGCGCTTAGATGCTTTCAGCGCTTATCCTGGCTGTACATAGCTACTCTGCACTGCACCTGGCGGCACAACAGATACACCAGCGGTACATACGACCCGGTCCTCTCGTACTAAGGTCATGTCCACGCAATTTACTAACGCCCACCACAGATAGAGACCGAACTGTCTTGCGACGTTCTGAACCCAGTTCACGTGCCACTTTAATGGGCGAACAGCCCAACCCTTGGGACCTTCTCCAGCCCCAGGATGTGACGAACCGACATCGAGGTGCCAAACCTCCCCGTCGATATGAGCTCTTGGGGGAGATCAGCCTGTTATCCCCGGAGTACCTTTTATCCTTTGAGCGATGGCCCTTCCATACAGAACCACCGGATCACTTTAGCCTGCTTTCGCACCTGTTCGGCTGGTCAGCCTCACAGTCAAGCACCCTTATACTAATACGCTCTATGTACGATTACCAACCGTACTGAGGGCACCTTTGCGAGCCTCCGTTACTTTTTAGGAGGCGACCACCCCAGTCAAACTACCCACCATGCAATGTCTCCCATCTTCAATGGGATTAGACTCTAAATAACAGAAGGTTGGTATTTCAACGATGACTCCACAAATGCTGGCGCACCTGCTTCACAGTCTCCCAACTATACTACACATCTGTTATCCAAAATCAATGCAAAGTTGTAGTGAAGGTTCACGGGGTCTTTTCGTCCCGTGGCGGGTAACCGGCATCTTCACCGATACTACAATTTCACCGGGCTCGCGGAGGAGACAGTGTTCAACTCATTAGACCATTCGTGCAGGTCGGAACTTACCCGACAAGGAATTTCGCTACCTTAGGACCGTTATAGTTACGGCCGCCGTTTACCGGGGCTTCAGTCGCAAGCTTCAGATTACTCCTGACAAGCTTCCTTAACCTTCCGGCACCGGGCAGGTATCAGGCTCTATACGTCTTCTTTCGAATTTGCAGGGCCCTATGTTTTTGCTAAACAGTTGGTTGAACCATTTCACTGAGTCCCGCCGAAGCGGGATAGCTTTATCCCGAAGTTACAGCTATAATTTGCCTAGTTCCTTCTCCGCGGCTCACCCGAGCGCCTTAGAATACTCATCTCGACTACCTGTGTCGGTTTACGGTACGGGTTGTTAATAACATAACTTAGAGGTTTTTCTCGTGAGCAGGATTACAGCCACTATCTCGCCGGCCGAAGCCTTAGAGTACTATCACGTTCGTCACATCCGGCGGATTTGCCTACCAGACGTATAACTACACGCTTTAACGAGGTATTCCGTCACCTCGCGGGCTTTTCACTTCTCCGTCACCCCATCGAATTATTAACAAGTACTGGAATATTAACCAGTTTTCCATCAGCTTCCCCTTTCGGGTACGCCTAAGGACCCGACTAACCCTGATCCGATTAGCGTTGATCAGGAACCCTTAGTCTTTCGGCGAAGCAGTTTTTCACTGCTTTTATCGTTACTTATACCTACATTTTCTTTTCTAAACGCTCCAACATACCTTACGGTACACCTTCAACGCAGTTTAGAATGCTCCCCTACCATCACGCCCGAAAGCGTGATCTATATCTTCGGTACTATGTTTGATGCCCGATCATTTTCCGTGCCCGAACCCTCGACCAGTGAGCTGTTACGCACTCTTTAAATGAATGGCTGCTTCCAAGCCAACATCCTGGCTGTCTTAGGGTTCGAACTTCGTTTGTTCAACTTAACATAGATTTAGGGACCTTAGATGATAGTCTGGGTTATTTCCCTCTCGGCCATGGACCTTAGCGCCCACAGCCTCACTGCCATACATATATCATAGCATTCGGAGTTTGTCAGGGTTTGGTAGGCGGTGAAGCCCCCTAGCCCAGTCAGTAGCTCTACCTCTATGATACATTAATTTATGACGCTGTTCCTAAAAACATTTCGGGGAGAACGAGCTATCTCTCAGTTTGATTGGCCTTTCACCCCTATCCACAGGTCATCTCAAAACTTTTCAACGTTTACGAGTTCGGCCCTCCAGTTAGTTTTACCTAACCTTCAGCCTGCCCATGGATAGATCACAAAGTTTCGCGTCTGCCCCCACTGACTATATCGCCCTATTCGGACTCGCTTTCGCTGCGGCTCCGTTACTTAAGAACTTAACCTCGCCAGTGAGGAGCAACTCGTAGGTTCATTATGCAAAAGGCACGCCGTCACCCCAAAGGGCTCCGACCGCTTGTAAGCGTACGGTTTCAGGTACTATTTCACTCTCCTGTTCGGAGTACTTTTCACCTTTCCCTTACGGTACTGGTTCACTATCGGTCACTAAGGAGTATTTAGCCTTACCGGATGGTGCCGGCAGATTCAGGCAGGATTCCTCCGGTCCCGCCTTACTCAGGATACTACGCGTCCCGGACAATTTACACCTACAGGGCTTTCACCTTGTTTCGCCCAACTTTCCAGATGGTTCAGTTTGATGTCCGTTTCTAAATGTAGTCCTACAACCCCAGGGGAGCACGCCCCCCTGGTTTGGGCTTTTCCCTGTTCGCTCGCCACTACTTAGGGAATCATTTGTTATTTTCTTTTCCTCCGGGTACTTAGATGTTTCAGTTCCCCGGGTTAGCTCTCTTTCGAGTAATACACCTTCAGTGTATTAGGTTGTCCCATTCGGAAATCTATGATTATATCGCTTGTATGCAGCTTATCATAGCTTATCGCAGCTTACCACGTCCTTCATCGCCTCTTAGTGCCTAGGCATCCACCATACGCCCTTATTCGCTTTAAATATTTTTAGTGCTTTAGAAAAAACACGTTCTACAAAAAAAATTGCTACCCAATATGTCAAAGAACTTCGAGATCTTAAAAAACCTCTTGCTGATGTTAAGGACTTGAACCCAATGTACAGCCTGGTTACTGTTACATCATTTATATCTTACCACTCAATACCCATCCCCTCAGTCAAAAAAAGTGGAGGATATCGGAGTCGAACCGATGACCCCCTGCGTGCAAGGCAGGTGCTCTAGCCAGCTGAGCTAACCCCCCATCGGTAATAAGATACCTTACTATTATTAAGAACTTCAAAAAAAAGTAGACCCGCCCAGACTTGAACTGGGGACCTCTACATTATCAGTGTAGCGCTCTAACCACCTGAGCTACGGATCTATTTAAACCCCAACCCCTAAAGGGGCACAGTTTCATCAGATCCTTACTTCCGCATTAACCCCTAAGCGGCAGAACTATTCTACAAAGAACAATATCTTGAAAGATGGAAAAAAAACAACAGCTACCAGGCTCTAGCTCTAAAAAGGAGGTATTCCAGCCGCACCTTCCGGTACGGCTACCTTGTTACGACTTAGCCCCAGTTACCAGTTTTACCCTAGGCGGCTCCTTGCGGTTACCGACTTTAGGTACACCCGGCTTCCATGGCTTGACGGGCGGTGTGTACAAGGTCCGGGAACGTATTCACCGCGCCATTGCTGATGCGCGATTACTAGCGATTCCAGCTTCATGAGGTCGAGTTGCAGACCTCAATCTGAACTGAGAAGAGGTTTTTGAGATTAGCTTCCTGTTACCAGGTCGCTGCCCTTTGTCCTCCCCATTGTAGTACGTGTGTAGCCCTGGGCATAAAGGCCATGATGACTTGACATCGTCCCCTCCTTCCTCGCGTCTTACGACGGCAGTTTCTTCAGAGTTCCCACCATTACGTGCTGGCAACTGAAGATGGGGGTTGCGCTCGTTGCGGGACTTAACCCAACACCTCACGGCACGAGCTGACGACAGCCATGCAGCACCTTGCTAGCAGTGTATTGCTACAAAATCGGCTTTCACCGACGGTCTCCTAGCATTCTAGCCCAGGTAAGGTTCCTCGCGTATCATCGAATTAAACCACATACTCCACCGCTTGTGCGGACCCCCGTCAATTCCTTTGAGTTTCATCCTTGCGGACGTACTTCCCAGGTGGATTACTTAATGCTTTCGCTCAGACACACACTGTGTATCGCGTATGTCGAGTAATCATCGTTTAGGGCGTGGACTACCAGGGTATCTAATCCTGTTCGCTACCCACGCTTTCGTGCCTCAGCGTCAATGTTCGTTCAGCCAGCTGCCTACGCAATCGGTGTTCTATATCATATCTATGCATTTCACCGCTACATGATATATTCCGCCAACCTCAACGAAATTCAAGATAAATAGTATCAAAGGCAGTTTCCGGGTTGAGCCCGGAGATTTCACCTCTGACTTAAATATCCGCCTACACACCCTTTAAACCCAGTAAATCCGGATAACGCTTGCACCCTCCGTATTACCGCGGCTGCTGGCACGGAGTTAGCCGGTGCTTATTCATATGGTACCGTCGGACGGAGTAGAAACCCCGGTTTTCTTCCCATATAAAAGAAGTTTACAACCCAGAAGGCCGTCATCCTCCACGCGGCATGGCTGGTTCAGACTTGCGTCCATTGACCAATATTCCTCACTGCTGCCTCCCGTAGGAGTCGGGCCCGTGTCTCAGTGCCCGTGTGGCTGGTCGTGCTCTCACACCAGCTACCCATCGCCGACTTGGTGGGCCGTTACCCCGCCAACTATCTAATGGGACGCACGCCAATCCTTTACCAATAAATTTTTAATGAAAAGAAGATGCCTTCCTCGCATACTATGGGGTCTTAATCCGAATTTCTCCGGGCTATCCCCCAGTAAAGGGTATGTTGCGTACGTGTTCCGCACCCGTTTGCCGGTCGCCAGCGTCCGAAGACCTGCTGCCCCTCGACTTGCATGTGTTAAGCCTGCCGCTAGCGTTCATCCTGAGCCAGGATCAAACTCTCCATTGTAAATGAATTGTTCGTTCACTGACTAATTACTCATTTTTTAAAAAAGAGAATCAGACGTGTAACTTAATTTGTTACGCTATTGTGGTTCCCGCCATCGGCGGGACCTTACCTGGCAATACAGAACTTCATCTGTATCGCGCTGTTGTTTTTTTTTATTTCCAATCTTTCAAAGAACTTCAGAAATCTTCATGGCAAAATACCACCCGATCTCTTCTGTAAGTGATGAGGAGTTGAACCCCGATCCGCAGCCTCTATACCGCTTCACTATTACTATTTTAAGAACTCCTTGTTATCTTTCCGTTACCGCTTTCCCCGCTAACGGAGTGCAAAGGTAGAAGGTGTTTTTCAATTTGCAAAATGTTTTTTAGATATTTTATTTCGCTATAAACACCCTGATAATCAATGTGTTCCGTTATGTTAAGAGCTATCCTTTTTGCGAAGGGAGTGCAAAGGTAGAAAAGTATTTTTACCCGCCAAATTTATTTTCAAAATTTCGAAAATAAATTTCCTGACTTGCTGCACTGAAAAGAACTTCGTTTTTTGGGACGGCAAAGATACAGCGCCCCATTATTTCTGCAAAGGATTTTTTCATTTTCAGGCATAGTAGTTATCCACACAGCTGTATGCAGCCACTCTACACGGTTTCCGCCATTTAGCTATACTGAGCCTGCCTCAGCCTGCATACGTTTTATGCGGTCCTGCAGCTTTTCACTGGTCAGTTCTTCACGCAGGCTATCTACTTTTATAGGGAAACAAAACGGTGTGAGCGTATCAGGACGCGCTATGATTATTTTACTGTTGGCGATACGCACCAAAGCATCATACAGGCGGGGGGCTTCCAGTTCATGTGTCAGCACCTCCCGGTAAGCCTGTTGCAGCAGCAAACTATTAGGCTCATTATCTACCAATACATCATACAGCAACCCTGTTGAGTTCTGCAAATGCCGCTGCTTTTTATACTCCCCGGGAAAACCCTGGAATATCAATCCTGATATCACTGCAACATCCCTGAACTTACGGCGTGTCATCTCGGTAGCATTCACGCTGCGCTGCAGGTCGGCATACCAGTTATCCGGCGAGAACAAAGTATGTATATCTTCTTCGCTTACAGGTATGGGCTGGTCGCTCAGCAGTTCAAAACCATAATCATTCATGGCGACGGACAGTGTTATGGGCTTGATCTTCGTCAGCCTGTATGCCAGCATAGATGCCATAGCATGGTGCACCAGCCGCCCTTCAAAAGGATATACGAACATATGATACCCGTCCTTGGTATTGATGAACTCTACCAGCAACTCATCTTCTTTAGGTATGCGTGAATGTTCGCGCTGTGTATCAAACAACGGTTGCAGAAACTCCAGCAACTCGTTACCGGCAGGGTTCACTGATGCCTGCTGAAATGCCTGCCTGAGCACCAACCCCAGGTTGGCAGAAAGAGGCACCCTGCCCCCACCCCATGCAGGCACACGGGCATTGGCGGCGGTCGACTTACGTACATACACCACCATATCTTTCACCTGCACCAGCTCAAGCTTGCGCCCTGCCAGCACAAAGGCATCCCCGGGTGTAAGGCTGGAGATAAAGTACTCCTCTATAGTACCTACATAGCCTCCGCTCATGAACTTTACCTGCATAATAGGGTCGCCGACAATAGTACCCATATGCATACGGTGCCGCATAGCCACCCGCCTGCTGGTGACACGGTACAGCCCGTCTATACAAACCACTTTATGATATTCGTCGTAGCCGTGCAGCGTTTTGCCACCTGTTGTTATAAAAGAGAGCATCCAGTCCCACTCATCGTTGGCCAGGTCTGCATAACAATGGGTGGTCCTCACCTCTTCCAGCAGTTCGTCACTGACAAAACCATCACCCGTAGCAATGGTCACCATATATTGTATCAGCACATCGTAGGCCAGCACTACCGGTGTGCGGCTTTCTATTATCTCATCTTCATAGGCTTTCTTTAGTGCGGCGGCCTCTACTATCTCCAGCGAGTGTGTAGGCACAAAGTGTATATTACTCACCTCACCCGGGCGGTGACCGCTGCGCCCTGCCCTCTGCATGAACCGCGCTATCCCCTTGGGGCTGCCCACCTGTATCACCGTATCTACCGGGCGAAAGTCTACACCAAGGTCAAGGCTGGCGGTACACACTACTACCTGCAATGTTCCCTTATGCAGGTTTTCCTCCACCCACAGGCGCAGGTCCATATCAATACTGCTGTGGTGCAGGGCTATAGCCCCTGCCAGGTCGGGCGCCACATCCAGCAGGCTCTGGTACCAAAGCTCCGTTTGCGAACGCACATTGGTGAACAACAGTGTTGACTTATTATTCCTGATAACGGGCAGCACATGGTCCAGCATCCTGAGCCCCATATGCCCCGCCCACGGAAAACGCTCTACCGTTTCGGGCAATATAGTATGTATAGCCACCTCCTTGCGCAGGTCCGAACGGATAATGACACCATTATCCTCTGTACCCAGCAGCACGGCCATCGCCTCCTCCAGGTTGCCGATAGTAGCAGAGATACCCCAAATTCGCAATGGCATTAGGATGTCTCCGTCTTCTTTTGGGTTTTGGGTTTTGACTTTTGACCTTAAATACCTGATATGAGCCAGCGCAAGCTCCACCTGCACGCCCCGCTTACTACCCAGCAACTCGTGCCATTCGTCTACCACGATACATTTCAGGTGTTTGAAAAACCGGGCAGGATCTTTAGACGCCAGCAACAGGTGAATACTCTCCGGCGTGATGAGCAATATCTCGGGCATATGCCTTTTCTGCTTTTCACGGTCGGCAGTGGTGGTGTCTCCGTTGCGGATAGACACCTGCCAGGGAATGCCCAGCTCTTCCAGTGCTTCGGTCATGGCGCGGGCAATATCTTTGGCCAATGCCCTTAAGGGCGTCACCCACATCAGTTGAAGGCCATTGTTGATCTTTGTGGTATAATCGGGAGTATGATTGATATGGTCGATGACCACCGCAAGGAATACCGAATAGGTTTTGCCAAAACCCGTAGGCGCATTCACAATACCACTCTGCCCCTCCACATACATCTGCCACGTCTCCTCCTGGAAAGAGAACGGCTGCAGTCCTTTTGCAGACAGCCAGTTTTGTATCACCTGTAAGCCTTTGTTTCGGGGCATCATGCAATAATAGCATATTTGAATTATGTATCTCATCCCCCTATCTCCCCGTTCGGCGTAGTCCCCTGACTACGTCGTAAAGGAAACAAATCCCCTGATTTGTCACAACTGGTCTGAGCCACCGCTCAGTCCCTAGACAAAACAAGCATCCGCTTGAATAACTGCAATTCCTTTTCTGATTCCCACAATAGTCCTTTGAAAACAACACCTGTAAAATCAAAGTTCAGCAAAAACACTAATTGAATATGACCTTACCGGTAATAACGGCACCAGAACTAACCCCTGTAACCTTATAAACATATACACCCGTGCTGTAATCACCCTTTACAGATACTACACTACCCGCCTTTGCTCTTTCAGTAAAAACTATATCTCCTACCTTGTTATAAATCGTCATATTGTAATCATCTACCAGGTCCGGCAACTTGATGTTTACCTTACCATGTGCAGGTTGTGGGTATACCTTCACTTTGTAATCTGTAATAGTATGTTGCATTACATTCAAGGTACTGTCTGCGCAATTGAATTTAAACGGATGTTGAGGCGTAATTGTACTGCCCTTATTAGAGAAGCATATAAGATCTGACGATATTACAGGAAAAGCCAGGTTAGTTTGCACTAATGAGCCAATACCCTCAACCACCCAATAGTCTATATAGTAATGACTTACACTCTTGTAATGCATAGCTTTGTGTGCAATGCCATTTATGTTTATAGTGATTAAAGAATCAACATAATATATTGAATAGTTAGCACCGGGATCAAATACTGAATCGCCTACCTGGTAATTATAATCGTATAAAAGATATTCATTACCATTTGGTGCATTTATACCATAAACTTTATGTGTAGTTGTATCTTCCCTAAGATATTTTTTATAAGAGTAAGTCCAGGGGCCGGAAGTTCTTACCGATGACCAGTATTCCTCATACTCATTATACACAACACTATCTATCATTTTTGTGCCTGTAAAGTATCTATGTACAGAAACTGTGTCTGTATAACCAGGATGGCCTACATGAGAGTCCATATAAGTAAAGTACCATCTGTTTGAGAGGTCGGAAATGTGTATTTTTTGAGCGAAGATATCTGTTGTGATAAATAACAGGCTATATAGGAGTACAAAGGCTTTCATTATTAAAATGCTTATACTCAAATATAAACAAACGATCATATAGATTTCATTCTTTTTGTTATCTGCAAGTCATTTTTTCATTCTCAAAGCCCATCAATCAAAAAAATCACAATTCAAGACAAATAAAATTCCCCAACTGGTCTGAGTGTCTCGCTCAGTCCGTAGACAAAACAAGCATCCACTTGGGTAACTACATTTCCGTTCTTTATGGTCACAGCCTATCAAAAACCAAACTAATCCCTGTCCTGACAAATTCGGGAACAGTTCAAGAAAAATTAAATTTTACAAAAACAATAAAATAACGTATATTTGCCTACATAAACAAAACGGATAATACCCACATTATCCCATTCTATCACCTTGATTCCATTAGCTAATAAGCTAATTACCGAATCAGCTAATCAACATCACACTATGAAAATAGAACACGAACTGTTCGCCCATCATTACATCCTTACGGGCGATAAAGAAGCAGCCTACCGGAAGGCATATCCCAAAGCATCAGGCGAAGCACTGAAAATTGCGGCGCGCAAACTCATCAACCGTCCCGAAGTACGGGACTATATTACGCAGCAATTGACAGCCGTGCGTCGCGAAGCCGCAGACCGTTACCAGGAAGAACAGCAGCAACAGATGGAAGCGGAAAAAGCCACCATGCTGCTGAAACGCAAAAAGCTGTGCGATATAATAGAAGGCAGGGCGAAACAGAAAAAGTATTTCAAATTCAAAGACAGAATAGAAGTGATTGAGGTAGACTATACCCCCTTCGAAGTAATGCGGGCTATTGAGCTGGACACCAAGATAGAGAACGAATGGTACAGGCGCTACGGCAAACAAAATGCGGAACCTGCTCAACACCAGTCCAAACCCGAAAAAGACATCCGCGAACTGGAACGCAGGTATATTAAAAGCTACGAACGGACGGAATTTCTTTACGGCCCCGACTATATGGCAGGCTTAAGGGCCGAAATGGTAAGAGACAACCCCCACATGGCAAAACAATACGCTGAAAAAGGGTTGAGGGTGCTGGACTATATCCCTTCCAACGAAGACCTTGAGCGCATGAAGGCGGAACACGAAAAACGGTTTGAAGAATGGCGCGAGCACAAAAAGTTCATAGAAGAGCGTGAGGACGAGTACGAAGCCATCATCCATGAAATAGAACAGGGCAACCGGATTATCATCCCGGACCTGCCCGACCCCGCGTCTTTACCCACCACAAACCCCGGGCAGCACATCCCGAAGATCATGACACCCCACCCAAAAACGAGATAAACCGAACAAAGTGAGCTAGATGAGACAAATGAGAGACATATATCTACGATATCAAACGATACAAAACGATATAAACGCGTTCGGCGTAGTCCCCTGACTACGTCGTAAAGGAAGCAGATCCCCTGATCTGTCACAATATCAACAAAAACTACTAACATTAGTGATACGGTCGGGGTCAGCCAGGTACTACCTTTGTAACATTCCCGTAAATAGGCCCGGGAACAACTGAAATTCAGTTTGTTAGCAGATTGTTACACGGTAGTTACAGGCATGTTATCCGGGTGGGTACAATTCAGTATACTAGCAACAAAATTCAGATATTTGCCATAAGTAAGAGAGAGCCAATAAAAACACGAAAACATATGGAGAAAAAAACTATTGGCATATTGGAGGATAACCACTCACTCAGGCAAAATATCGAAAGGTACCTCACCGCTATGCAAAGCTATGATATAGCTTTCTCGCACCCGGGCATCGGGGCATTGACCAAAACAGAACCTGCACAACCTGACTATATATTGCTGGACGTGCACCTGAACGACAGCAACGGGCTGGAACACATCTCGGAAATGAAACAACGTTTCCCGGACACGTCGGTTATCATCATGACCGGCGACAACAGCGACCAGCTTATTATGCAGGCGTTTGAGAATGGGGCGAGCGCCTATATCTACAAGCCATTTAAACTGGCTGAGATAACAGAGACCTTCAAAAAGCTGGAAACGGACGGCAGCTATATGCAGCCGGCAGTAGCCACCAAGCTTATAGGCATGTTGAAGAAACGGGATGTGATAGCCGAATTACAGGTACAGTTCGACCTGACGGAACGTGAAACGGAGATCATACGTTGCATGAAGGATGGATTGTCATACAAACAGATAGGCGAACGGCTGTTCATATCGCACCACACGGTGAACCACCACCTGAAGAATGTATACCTGAAAATGGATGTTACTTCGAGAAATGAACTGGTAGCTACTTATTTCACGCAAAATAAAAATCATTAGCAGGTATGGTAAAGACGATGCAACTGGTTTTTAATACGTTCTCTTCAGGGCTGCTGGTAGAAAATACGGACAGGCAGATCATGTATGTGAATAAGAAGTTCCTCGAAATTTTCGGCATTGATGCCAAACCCGAAGAGCTGGAAGGGATGGATTGCGCGGGAACAGCTAAAGACTTCATGCACCTGTTCAAACACCCCGACTTGTTTGTAGAGGACATAGAAGAGATACTGCAGGGAGGAAAAGAACAGAAAGACCAGGTAGAATTGGCGGACGGGCGTGTATTCGTACGTAAGTACTCTCCAATATATGATGAAGGTAAGTTGCATAGCCATGTATGGAACTATGAGGAAGTAACGATACTGAAAGAAAAGGAAGATGAACTGCTGCATCAAAAAGAGTTCTTCCATACTGTTCTCAACGAGATACCGGCCGACGTAGCCATATTCTCGCCACAGCACCGCTATATATACCTGAATAAAACGGCGATTAAAAGCGATGGGATACGTAAATGGATGATAGGCAAAGATGATTATGAGTACGTAGAAATGAGAGGCCTGGACGTTTCTATTGCCGATGAGCGAAGAGCGAAATTCAATAAAGCTAAGGACTCGCGCGAGGCAGTGTCCTGGATAACCGAACACCCCACCCCGGACGGAAAGAAAAATTATGTACTGCGCATATTCTATCCGTATATCAATCCGAAAGACGAAATGGAATTCATGATCGGCTATGGGGTGAACATTAACCAGCAAAAAGAAGGCGAACTGGCGGTAGCACTGGAAAAAGAACGCTTCCGCACACTGATAGACACCCTCAACGATGGTGTATTCCAGATGACCTTTGATGCAAATGTTCAGTTCTGCAACCGGGCTTTCCTGAACCTGATGCACCTGGGAGAAATGGATATAAAAGGACAGTACCGCGCCGAGGTGATGGAAAACGTATATCCTGAAGACAGGAAACTTTTGTATGCCGCCTTCGATACCCTGAAAGACACGCACCTGCCTCAGCAGGGTGTCTTCCGCAGGCTGAACCCCGACACGGGAGATACAGCCCATATCGAATACTACATTTGGTGCAGGCGCACCGAAGCGGACGGTGAAGTGGTAGCAGGCCGGCTAAGTGATATCACGGAACGCACGCTACGCGAAGCGAATATGCAACGTCTTATCACCAAAGAAAAAGAACTCAATAACCTGAAGTCGCACTTTATACATATCACCTCGCACGAGCTGCGTACGCCACTTTCAGTTATCATGTCGTCGGCGGAGATACTGGAGATGTGCGAGACCAGCGGCGAAGAGGTAGCAGCCATGATAGATACGCATGCCATGACATCGGGTATCGTTAAAGAAGTGAACCGCATTACAGACATACTGGACGAACTACTGATGGTAGGAAGGATAGAGAGTGGCAAGATAAAATTCGAACCGGTACAGGTTGATGTCAGGGAATATATACATAGCGTAGCGGGAGAAATGTTTATGCCGCATGCAGACGGGCGCAGCCTGCAGATACATATCGACGATGAGGTAAAGACCGCCTTCTTTGATAAGAGCCTGATGCGCCATGCTATTAACAACCTTGTGGGCAACGCATTTAAATACAGTCCTGGTAAAGAAGCGCCTGAACTGAGTTTATACAAGAGTAGCAACAACCTGGTAGTTGAGGTAAAAGACCACGGCATTGGTATACCACAGGAAGAACTGGATAACCTCTTCACCTCTTTTTATCGTGCCAGCAATGTGGGCAACATATCAGGTACAGGAATTGGCCTCATGGTGGTAGAACATGTAGCCAAAACACATAACGGAACAATAACAGTAACAAGCAAACAAACGGAGGGCTCTGTATTTACCATGCAGATACCACTGAAAAAATAAGGAGATAAGAAACATGTCTAAACAAAAAGTATTAATAATTGAAGACGATCCCGGCATAGCCAGCATGCTCAGATCTATTATGCTGATAGCAGGGGTGCAGGCAATTCATGCGGACTCCGGTAAAAAAGGACTGGAACTACTAGGCACTGAAAATATCGGCATGATCATTTGCGACATTATGTTGCCAGACATTATTGGCTATGACATACTGAAGCAGGTAAGAGCAGAACAGGAAACACATATACCCTTTGTATTCCTCACTGCCTTTGCCGATCCCGCAGATGTACAACGCGGGCTCAATGCCGGTGCAGACAGGTACCTGACCAAGCCTTTTGCGGCAAGCACATTGCTGAAAGCTATTAAAGAATTGATGCCTGTAACTGCTTAACGGCCATAAGGCTGTACATCATAGGTATTTTACCACCTATACCTTTTATCTGCCATTTGCCGGGTTCCACCTGCTCTGTATTAGCAAAGCAATTGCATGGTGAATAATCATACTCTCTGACCTGTTCTATAGACAACCCGGCATTGATAAGGCTCTGCAGCACATCACTCATAGCATGGTTCCACCCTATCTCCTCCATCTGCATATCGGCATTTCGGTCGGCATAGGTCCCTTGCTCGTTCTCTATAATAGGCGCTAAGTTAAAGTAAGAATATTGAATATGACTGAAACCGCTATCATACATCCATACTACCGGGTGAAATTCTACAAACACCAACCACCCACCGGGTTTCAGCATTTTTGCCACGACATCTGCCCAGCGTTGCATATCCGGCAGCCAGCCTATCACGCCATAGCTGGCAAACACAATATCAAATTGCTCCCGGACATTTTCTGGAACGGCATAAGTATCGCTGCGTACAAAACGGGCATCAAGTTTCAGTTCATCGTTCAGCTTTTGCGCGTAGGCAATGGCTTCGTCAGAAATATCAGTACCTGTTACCCGCGCTCCCATCCTGGCCAGCGAAAGGCTGTCCTGACCGAAATGGCATTGCAGGTGAAGTATGTCCTTACCACGAACATCGCCCAACAAGGCCAGTTCAGGCTCTTTCAACGAAGTAACGCCTTTCAGCCACCCTTCCATATCGTAAAACTCCGAACCTGTATGGTGTTTGGTCTTCTCGTTCCAGAGTGCGCGATTTATCTCAAAGTATTCCTGTTCTGTACTCATGATAACTTTTCTTCTATACTTGATTTTGCTGTAAAATACCGAATAACCAACCGAAACTCATTATTTTGCAACCATATAAAAGTCAAAAAACAACAAATGGATAGTTTCTTAGGCACTTTTCTTGAAATATTGAAGTACACATTGCCCGCCCTTATCATGCTGATGGTCACTTATATGATCGTCAGTAAGTTCCTTACGGAGCAGACCACCCGCAAGCAGTTGGCACTATTCCACGAAACGCAGAACATTACCATACCCATGCGCCTGCAGGCATATGAGCGGCTTACACTCTATGTAGAACGTATCAAACCACGCAATCTATTGAACAGGGTGTACCAGAAAGATATGAATGTAGCCGTATATGAAGCTATGCTGGTACAGACCATCAAAGCCGAATATGACCATAACCTGGCACAGCAGATATATGTCTCCCGCCTTGTATGGCAAACAGTAAGTGGTGTAAAAGAGCAGGAAATAAACATCATCAATACCATGGCCCGCAGGCTGAATCCCGAAGCACCGGCCAAAGAATTACATAAAGCACTGATGGAGTATATTCTGAGTGACGAAGGCGAACAACCTACTGATGTAGCATTACAGATCATTACTGACGAATCCAGGCGTATTCTGACACACGGGCCACAGGCATAACTTTCAAAACACAGGAATAGTGAGCGATAAACAATTCAAGACCGATTCAGGCATAGAGATAAAAGAAGTATATACAGAACCCGTAGAGATGACGGAACTGCCGGGCGAATATCCCTATACCCGTGGTGTACATGCATCTATGTACCGCGACAGGTTATGGACCATGCGCCAATATGCAGGTTTCAGCACGGCTGAGGAATCAAACAAGCGCTACCACTTCCTGCTTAGCCAGGGAGTTATGGGACTGTCTGTCGCTTTCGACCTGCCTACACAGATCGGCTATGATTCTGACAGCGAGATGGCGGAAGGCGAAGTAGGTAAAGTAGGCGTGGCTATTGACTCTCTGGAAGATATGGAGATACTCTTCAAAGGCATTAAGCTACAGGACATCTCCACCTCTATGACCATAAATGCAACCGGTTTTATCCTGCTATCATTATACATAGCACTGGCAAAGAAACAAGGCGCCGACATTAAAAAGATATCCGGCACTATACAGAACGACATATTGAAAGAATACGCGGCACGTGGCACATATATCTATCCGCCCAAGCAATCCATGCGTATCATAACAGATATATTTGAATATTGCAGCAAAGAAGTACCCAAGTGGAACACTATTTCCATTTCAGGTTATCACATTCGTGAGGCTGGTTCTACCGCTGTACAAGAGCTGGCCTTTACATTGGCTAATGGTAAAGCATACCTGAAAGCCGCTATTGAAAAAGGACTGGATATTAATGTATTTGCCAAACGTCTTTCTTTCTTCTTCAATGCACATAACAACCTTTTTGAAGAGGTAGCTAAGTTCAGGGCTGCCAGACGTATGTGGGCCAAAATAACCAAAGACCTTGGCGCAACAGACCCCAAAGCACAGATGCTGCGTTTCCACACACAAACAGGAGGTAGTACGCTTACCGCACAACAACCCAAGAATAATATCGTACGTGTTTCTTTACAGGCGCTGAGTGCTGTTCTGGGCGGAACACAGTCACTACATACCAATGGTTACGACGAGGCTTTATCTCTGCCTACCGAAGAGGCGGCAAGTATCGCATTGCGTACCCAGCAGGTAATAGCCTTTGAAAGTGGTGTAACGGAAACCGTAGACCCATTGGCAGGCTCATATTTTGTCGAGAACCTGACCAACGAGGTAGAAGCCGAAGCATGGAAACTGATAGACAAAATAGACGTTATGGGCGGTGCGGTAAAAGCTATTGAGCAACGTTTTGTACAGGAAGAAATAGCACGTTCATCATACCAGTACACCCAGGACATTGAATCCGGTACCAAACCCATTATCGGTGTCAACAAATTCGTAACTAAAGAGGCCGAAAAACCACCTGTATTCAGGATTGATGACTCTATTCGCAAAGTACAGTCTGAAAAGCTGAACGCACTACGCGCCAAACGTGATAATGACAAAGTACAGCAATGCCTGTCAGCTATAAAAGATGCAGCTATTGGCACAGAAAATCTCATGCCTTTAGTCATAGATGCAGTAGAGAACCTTTGTACACTCGGCGAAATATCTGACACACTCCGCAGTGTTTGGGGCGAATATAAAGGCTAAGGGATAGGTAGCTTTTTACTCCTGCGCAAGGTGTCGTTCTGCTCCCATGCCCAGGCGGTAATTACAGAGCGGTTATAACTACCTATGCCCTCTTTTTGCTGCAGCATCTTCAGGTAAGTATCATACAGACCTGTGCTGTACTTGCCAAGGTCGCCTTTATAGCGTTCACGTATCTGGTGCAAAGTATCCAGGTGGTGTAATGTCAATGGATTGAGTATGGCTTTCATTTCATCTGCCAGTACAGAGTCCCTGCGCCTTAGTCTGCCATGATTGTACAGCCACATATTGAGATAAGCAGAATACCGGAAAGTAGTATCTTCTGACTCTACGCTTATAGTGTAGGCCAGCAGGTTAGCATCATCTTCAGCAGCTATGCCAGCCTGGTGAGCCATTTCATGCAGTACAACAAACGGCAGCATAAAAGGAGGCAGGAACCGATTCACCTGCGCCTCGCCTGTTATGGGGTTATAATAACCTTGTATACCCAGGTGCTGCATGAGGTAGCCATATACCGATGGCTTGATATTCAGTCCATGCAACCTTGCTTTACAATCTGTATATTCCTTGTAATAATGCATAGCATCTTTGCGCACCTTCATAAAATACAATGGCTGGTAGCTTCCTGCATACTCATTAAGCTTCATGCTAAGAAAACGGTCATATGCCAGCTCTGTCGAATCATCATTCCACTCAGAAACGTCCATATGCCAGTAGTTGGTCAGCGATGGTTTGTAATAGTTGCCACCCCAGCCCAGCAGGAACAGCAAGTACACACTCGCTGCAAATATGATCGTATTGAGTATTGAATGCGTGAGCTTATGCACATTACTTCGTACTGTCAACAGGTAATACAACCATTTGAAGGGTAAAATCACCAGGAACAGCCCTAAAACAAAGTAAAAAAGGTCGCCGAAACTGAGCTGCGACCAGCCAAATATAATATTACGTACCGACTGGAAAGGAACGAATATATAATCAGCGTATATAATGGTCCAGTTGGGCCTGTATGGCAATACCACCTGCACTAATGTCAGCAGAAATACGATCACACACAACCCGATTAGCTTTTTCTTATACTGCATACAGTTTTTACAATAGCCTCATTTACAGTCCGCAAAATTTATATCAATATATTTGCCAGACTTATTCTAAGTTATTGATTAAAGTAATATAAATGAACCGTGGTAAAAACATTTTGGGATCAGGGGTATTAGTGATAGGTATGGCTGCAATGCTCTCCGCTTGCAAGGATAAAACTGAAGCACCCAAAGGTGGTGGCAAACCACGTGGTCTGTCGGCCATAGGATATGTAGTAGCTCCGGCTTCCTTCTCCGACCTCTATATCGCCAGCGGCTCACTATTGCCAAACGAAGAAATAAACATTCTGCCTGAAGTATCCGGCCGCGTTACAGGTATACACTTCAATGAAGGTTCTGCTGTAGCACAAGGCCAACTATTGGTGCAATTGTATGATGAAGAAATAAAAGCGCAATTGCAAAAGCTTAAAGCTCAGCGCGAGTTGCAACTAAAGACACAACAACGTCAAAAGTCACTGGTAGATATTGGCGGTATCAGCCGGCAGGAGTATGAGACAACGCAAACACAGGTGCAGTCCATTGAAGCAGATATCGCATATGCGGAAGCGCAACTACGTGCCACCAAAATAATCGCACCCTTTTCAGGCAATATCGGCATACGCAACATCAGTGTAGGTGCCGTGGTTACCCCTTCCACTATCATCACTACCTTGCAACAGACACATCCGTTAAAAATGGATTTCAACGTACCTGACCAATATAGGAATTCGGTAAAAAATGGCAAAAAGGTACTTTTCTCTGTCAATGGTATGCAAGACACTTTAACGGGCACAATCACAGCTGTAGATCCGGGTGCTGATGCCGTTACACGTACTATACGCGTAAGGGCATCTGTTCCTAACCATGATAAGAAACTCGTAGCCGGCTCATTCGCACGTATATTGGTGCCGTTGCAAAGCGATAGTAACGCCATTATGGTACCGTCACAATCTGTGATACCTACTACCAAAGACAAACTGGTAGCCGTAGTACGCAATGGCAAAGCCGACATGGTAAAAGTAATACTGGGCGCACGTACGGAAGATAAGGTTGAGATTCTCAACGGATTGAGCAAAGGCGACACTATCCTGACGACAGGCATCATGCAGGTAAAACAAGGTATGGATGTGACCATTACAGGGCTAGACAAATAAGCATTTACATCTTTGGACTATCTCTGTATGAGCCGTGGGTTTATATTAACATTTCATACTTATCAGAGCCTTGCTTTTTAGTTAACTTTACGCCCGGTTATGAAATCATTCGACGTTCCCGTACATTATCGTAGTCCTTTAATAACAGCTATCAAGCAAAAGCGTAAGGCTGACGACAAAATGAAAAAAGACTTCTCACCCACCCACCTTCAGGCTGGCGGCCTGAACATATATCTTGCGCGTCATTTTGGGTTCTGTTATGGAGTGGAAAATGCTATAGAGATAGCCTTCAGGGCGGTAGCGGAGAACAAGGAAAAACGGGTATTCCTGCTCAGCGAGATGATACATAACCCGGGCGTTAATGCTGACCTGCAAAGCTCAGGTGTGCGGTTCATTATGGACACCAAGGGCAATATGCTTATGAGCTGGGACGAACTGACCAGTGATGACATAGTTATTATTCCGGCATTCGGCACTACCATAGAACTGGAAAATACACTACGCGAAAAAGGCATTGAACCATCCCGCTACGAAACCACCTGCCCCTTTGTAGAAAAGGTATGGAACCGTGCTGAAAAAATAGGCAACGACGGTTACACAATAGTTGTTCACGGCAAACCACGCCACGAAGAAACAAGAGCCACCTTCTCGCACAGTAAAGAGAACGCCCCCACAGTTGTGGTAAAAGACATGGCACAGGCTGAACACCTGGCCAAATTCCTGACAGGAGAACTGCCTGCGGAACAATTCTACACCGATTTCAAATGGCAGCATTCAGAAGGTTTTGACGTAACACAACACCTGCAACGTATAGGCGTGGTGAATCAGACCACCATGTTGGCCAGCGAAACACAAGGCATTGCCGACTACCTGAAACAGGTAATGATAGAACATTATCAACTCTCTGCCGATAAAATAGCAGAACGTGTGGCAGATACCCGTGATACACTCTGCTATGCTACCAACGACAACCAATCGGCTGTAAAAGGCATGTTGCAACAGGAAGCAGACCTGGCCATCGTTATAGGCGGTTATAACAGTAGCAATACGTCGCACCTGGTAGAACTGTGCGAAACGGAGCTACCAACATATTTTATCAAAAATGAAGCCTGCCTGCTGGACGATAAACTTATCTCCCACTTCGACCTGCATACGCACGAAGAACAAACAACGGAAAACTACCTGCCCGAAAAACGCCCTTTAAACGTACTCATTACATCCGGTGCTTCCTGCCCCGACGCATTGGTAGAAGGCGTAGTAACCCGCCTTGCAGAACTGACAGGCAACGAAGCAGAACTAAAAAGCGTTATCAGCAGTTGGGCTGAATAAGTATTACTTTTTCACCACCCTGCTTACATAGCTATCATTCACCTTCACTATATACACACCGGCAGCAAGTCCTTTCAGATCGATCTCAACAGCTCTGGTAGTGGCATTGTGCGATAACAATTTCTGCCCCATTAGGCTGAATACTTCCACCTTAATAATACTCTCAGGTGCTGTAATGGTCACTACTCCATTAGTTGGATTGGGAGCAATATGAATGTTAGCTGCATCTACATCATCAATACTAAGTGGCCATACATACAAGGTTGCTGGATCAGAAGTGTCTGAGCAGGGTCCAGATAACACTACACATCTGTATTTATTCATATTCATAGCAATTGTTGCATTGCTTACAATCAGGGTATTGGTATTTGCGCCGCTATAATTCCCTCCATTATTAATATTCGTAAAACCACTGCCTGCATCTTCCTGCCATTGATGCACCAAACCAGCTCCTGTAACATATAGTGTAAACAATGAGCTTTGAGAGGCATTTACGGCCACATCAGCAGGTTGTATGCTTATAACAGGAGTTGGCATAATAGTAACAAGATGCCGAGCAGTATCAGTTCCGCAAGCATTAGACACAACGTATATCACTGTATCTATACCTGCAGTTTCACCTGTCACATTACCCAACGAATCAATATCAAGATTGCCGGTTAAAGAAAACCAGGAACCATATGGCACACCAGGTTGGAAAGTTGTTGATCCGCCTTCACAAATCGCACCTGAACCTGTTATAGTTCCGGAAACCGGGTTTGCATCACAAAACTTACTAAGGAAAACGTCATATATAGCATATTGAGGAAATGGTGGTGTGAATATAACTTTACCACCGTTTAATTGAAACCCATTTCCTTTTGATATACCATATACACTTGTTGTTCGTCCTGTAGCGAATATATTACCACGCATATCACATGCGATACAACTTATTTCATCTATACCCGCACCTCCATAATACGTACCCCATAAAGGAATACCAGCACTATCAACTTTCATCAAAAAGGCATCAAATTCACCACCAGCAAAATATGTCTGATAAGTTCCACTTGTAGCTATGCCATTTGTACTTTTTGTACGTCCTCCAATTATTAAGTTCGAATTATTATCAATATTAAGAGCGTATGCAGCATCCCAATCATAACCTCCGAGGTAAGTTGCCCAAATACGGTTACCTGAACTATCAAACTTTGCAAGAAATGCATCATAAAGCCCACCAATCAAGCTGTTGTGATAGCCATTAGGGCTTGCAATATTATTTGGACTGAATGCATAACCTGCTAAATACACATTTCCTAATCTGTCGCTGACCACACTGTTATAATAAGAACCATCCTCTCTATATCCGCCATAATATGTTGCCCACTTCAAGTTACCAGAACTATCAAAACTAGCTAAATATGCATCACGTGAGCCTCCACCAAATGATTCTTGGTGAGCACCAATAGTCGCTAAGCCATACCCTCCAAAACTACATCCGCCAATATATAAATCACCTTTATCTGTTACATCAATACTATTAAAACCCTCTGAACCACTTCCCCCAAAGTACGTACCCCAAATTCGTTGTCCTGTGCTATCAAACTTTGCCACAAACACACTGCGATATGATGTTTGGTTAGCATTTACGGTAGCTAATCCAGTTGTACTTTGTGTTGACCCTACAAGATAAATGAACTCCAAACCATCTATACCTATTCCTTCAACAACATCACCAGCACTACCTCCATAATAAGTTCCCCATATTCTCTTACCAGATGTGTCAAATTTTATCAGAAATCCGTCTTGGCTACCATCAAGTACACTTTGAAAACTATTTGAGGTTGAAATTCCGATGACACTGGTTGATCTGCCTGCAACATACAATGCTTTAGAATTCCCTATGGCAACTGATAAGCCAGCATCATTGCCAACATCTCCGTAAAAAGTCCCCCAAATACGATTACCATAACTATCAAACTTAACGAGAAAAACATCATACCAGCCACCTTGCACAGTTTGGTAAGCACCACTTGTTACTATATTACCTATGCTTGATGTTTCTCCAGTCAAATACACATTATTATCTAAGTCGGTTGTAACACCATACCCTTCATCATTATATGCCGTATCCCCATAATAAGTACCCCAATCCAACCCCGGATCTATAACTAATGTACCCTCATAAGGTGCTACATTATACCTCAGGATATTACCACTTAACACAAACTTGCTTGCAACCGTTGTTCCATCTTCTGAATATGAGACAGGCGCATTTTCCGTAATAATACCCTGTGGCGTTACAGCCGATAAACTACCATCCTGATTCAAGTTAATTTCAGATGCCCCATTATACTTCAACTGAATGATTGAAGGATCACCGCCGGGATGAACGATAAAATCATACTTAACTGTATTGTTTCTTTTTGAGTTTACATACAATACCCAATCAATATTCGGGTATATATTCCTATAGATTATTTTCTCATAAGCATATACGGTAGCACCATCTTTACCCACACCAGGAGTGTAGTAATTCTCATAATAATCCTGCCTTCCTTCTTTTTTCAGTACTGCATCCTTATTTGCACCAATCAGTTCTACATCCATACGGTACATGAGGTACCTAATACTATCCTGCATATCAGGCCTTTGTTCTGCAAATACACTATCATGCTGTTTAGGCATCCTATGTATCGATGTATCAGGCATATAAAACTGGTAGTGTATGGCTCCACTACCTACATACACATTTAATCCCGATGTTGCTGACAATTTAAAGTCTATATCCGGCCTCGCTTTATAATACTGATCTGTCACCTGCCCTTTATTCTCCATAAAGTACAAATGCCTGGCTGAAAAAGCTTCGGTGCTAGTATTGTCTACGGCAAACGATAGTAAAGGTAATAATGCTGACAACAGCGTGAAGAGTGTGCGCATACAGGATAATTGAATATAAATATACCTAATCAGTACAGAATCATCAAATGGTAGAATGTTATCAATAACGTTTTTGCATAGCAACAACACCTATGGACATAAAAAATCCGCTCCGGGTCGGGAAGCGGATTAAATAATATATCATACAACAGGCTGTATCAACTGCCTATCCTGTGCTTCAGTTCGTGCACCTGGCTATCCCATAGGTTTTCCTGATCTTTTATGTCGATTTTATCGGCAAAATCAGTTATCGTAAGGATGGTCTCGTTGGTTACGGGGCTCTGTTCTATCCTGAACTCGAAAAACTCATCAGGCGCGTAATAATCCCAACGGTAGCGTACATATTCATTCTCCAGGCTGTCTATCTGGTAGGCTATATCCTGTGCGCCGTTCCACGAAAACTTGAAGGTTTCATCCTTCTGATCCACTTTATCGGCAAACCACTCTGACAAACCTACGGGCGTTGACAGAAACTCATACAAAATCGCAGGGGAGCATCTGATCGGGAACTCTAGAGAATACATTATTCTGTTCTTATTCATCTGGGACTATCTTATGCTGCAATAATATAAAAATGGTTGAACAATCAAAATTTTTACCAAAGTTTAGTCCTAAATATTTTGTATCGTTATATCTACACATGTTATAATGCTTGTTAAGGTATTCTTAATTTTTTTTGGGTTGAATTGTCTATAACCTTAGATTTGTCTTAGTAATGACATTTTTTAAGGGATCCATTACAAGATGATTACACGTTTATATCTAGTTTAAAAATTTATTACTGCCTATGTCTATGCGTCAGCTCAAAATCACGAAATCGATTACGAATCGTGAAAGCCAGTCCCTGGAGAAGTACCTGCAGGAAATTGGAAAAGTAGATTTGATTACCCCCGAAGAAGAAGTGCAGTTAGCCATCAGGATCAAACAAGGCGATCAAATTGCACTGGAGAAACTGACAAAAGCCAACCTGCGTTTCGTAGTGTCTGTGGCTAAACAGTATCAGAACCAGGGCCTCTCCCTCAGCGACCTTATCAACGAAGGTAACCTTGGCCTGATAAAAGCGGCTCAACGCTTTGACGAAACAAGGGGTTTCAAATTCATCTCTTACGCCGTATGGTGGATACGCCAGTCTATCCTCCAGGCACTTGCCGAACAATCACGTATCGTGCGCCTGCCTCTGAACAAAGTAGGCCTCTCTAACAAGATCAGCAAAGCATACTCACAGTTAGAACAGGAGTTCGAGCGCGAACCTTCTACTGAAGAGCTGGCAGAACTGCTGGAGATCGGTACCGAAGAAGTAGAAACTACACTTGGTGTTGCTGCAAGGCACGTATCTGTTGACGCTCCTTTTGTGGACAGCGAAGACAATACGCTGCTGGATGTGCTGGAAAACCCCAACTCAGAAGCAGCCGACTCAGAACTGTCTCATTACGACTCGTTACGTTGCGAAATAGAACGTTCGCTGGGTACGCTTACAGAGCGCCAGAGGGATGTGATCAAACTGTACTTTGGTATAGGTGTTGAGCACCCCATGAGCCTGGAAGATATCGGTGAGAAATTCTCACTGACCCGTGAGCGTGTGCGCCAGATCAAGGATAAAGCTATAACCAAGCTGCGCACTACTACACGCTGCCAACTGCTTAAATCTTACTTAGGCAACTAAACATTTATTATTTCAAAGAACTATAGTAAGGCGCCGGTTTCCGGTGCCTTATTTTTTTACTGTTGTTTGTGGCGGCTCCTGCTCCACTTTTCTTTCAGCACCTGCCTGTCCGGTTCCGGGAGGCGGGGCGTTTCATCGTCATAATAGCCTTTTACGGCCCGCTGACGCCTTGCTTCATACAAAGTAACCGCACAGGCTACCGATATGTTCAGGGAGCGTATCATGCCCACCTGTGGTATGATAAACCTGCCGTCGCAGTGCTCCAGCATCTCTTCTGTAACGCCGAAATGCTCGTTGCCGAATACCAGCGCCGCAGACTCCGTCAGGTCCATATCGTATATAGACTGTGAGCCCTCGCCGAGGTAACCTGCATACAGCTTATCGTAGCGGCTTTTTACCACTTCTATACAGTCCTCCAGCGTGTCGAACTGGTGGAGGGTGAGCCACTTGGCGGCCGATGAAGAGCTGGCATTGCCGTGCTTTTTGTGTGCCCTGAATTTTGTGTTGACCACGTACACATCCTGTACGCCCACCGCATCGCAGGTGCGCATGACGGCGAATATATTGTGGGGGTCTTCTATGTTCTCCATCACTATGGCCAGATCCGGCTGACGGTTGTTGAGTACTCTTGTTATATTGGCTAAACGTTCGGGTGTCATGGGGCTAAAATACTGCTTAATGCGAAAACCTCGTAACGAGGAGGTCATGTGGCAGGGGCCGGCAATGCTATTCAGCATACGTTGCGTCGCACTCTTGTACGTTCTGTCCTAAATTCACCCTTCGTAGGGGGTGTCGCCCGCGGCGACAGGAGATGTCCACTCGCGCCACAATTCCCCCTATGAAGGGGGACATAGGGGGATGTACACTCGCGAAGAACATCCTCCACCCCTCATCCTTCGGGGCAACTCCTTCAAAGGAGGAATTACTGAAGGTCTGCAGATCATTTCTTCTTTTTATACACCACCTCTCCCTCTGCAGCAACAGCAGCCACAATTCCCCCTTCGAAGGGGGTGCCGCCTTTGGCGGCGGGGGATGTACGCACACCACCCTCAAAGGCTTCTCTTAATACCGCCTGCAGTAGCTGCTCTGCATCTGTTTTGCTTTGCTGCACCTGTGCCTCCAGTTCATCGCATAGCTGCATCAGTTGCTCTACTTTGGCGACTATACGTTGTTGTTCTTTGAGAGGGGGAAGCGGGATAATAAATTTGGCTATATTTCCCATGCTAAGGTTAGGTCTTGCATTGTCAACCTGTTTGTCAAACATATAACCTTTACAAATCTCACTATTAAAAAAGTGAAGTAGAAATCCTTTGTCAACATTTGTGGTTTCTATTCTTATTAAACAAACCGCCTGGTTAATATTTGCAATTTCATGATTCATATACATGGCAGTACGACCAATTGACCCACCAACGATATTCATTAAATAGTCGCCATATTTCAAAATCGACCGAGGTTCGATATCATTAAAACGTTCTTCAACAAACTTTTCCTTGGAATAATCAATGTAATAGCTATTTACATTTTCACTCGTAATAAACAATAAGCCATTCTGAACATAATTTATTCCCTGCCATTTTGGTGATGAACCTTTAGTAATAAGAGTCGTCAATTCTCCTAACCTACACCACACCCACCCCTCAGGCAAATCATAGGGTATTTCATCATCGGCAATGGGTGGTAACGGTTTGGGCTTTTTTATTTTCTTTTCTTTGATGAGTTGTTCTTTTTCTGCTTGGATTCTTTTCAGCAATTCGATAGCGGGCTCATCATTGGGGTTTTGTGGCACCAGCTTGCCTTGTACCGCCTCCTGCAATATGGTTTGGCGTAGTAGCTGTATATTGGTGAGTTGGGAGTCTATTTCAGATGTAAAACCTGATTTTTCGAAAAAATCGATTTTTGCTACAATTCTCTTTTGTTCTGCGATAGTTAAGTCGGGGAAGTGTAATTCTTCAAAAACCTGCTTAGGTGTCAAATATTTCCTATTGGTTGTTCCTGTTGACTTGCTATTAATAGATTCATAATACCATTTGATTGAAAAAATTAGCTGTAGCAGAGGCGGATAAACAAGTTTAGTGTCTATCTGAGCAAGACACATATTAGTTGAAGCTAATGCACCTTTATGTTGTAATTGCGTAATACCAAATGCACCATTTTTAGTATCAACTTTGCACCACATAAGCTGGTTTGGTGAGATAACCTGATATTTCTTCATAGTTAACTCTGAACCCAATACCTGTCGCCTATTGACGATACCTCTACCATAGTTTTGAACACCTGCAATGATGTATGAAGAAGCATCATCAATATCGACATAATTGTCTTTCTGAATTTTCAAAAAGTCTCTAAACCTCATTTTCCCAATACTGTTGCTAATTCATCAAGTAGTAACTGACTTTTCCTAAATGACTTTGTCAATCTATCTATTAATTCTTCACTTGAATATTCATGAGTGTCTTCTACGGTATTAGGATTCTTAATATCCAGGTTATAGCCGCGCTCTTTTATATCTTCTACAGATACTTTCCATGCATATTCATTTTCCCTACGGTTGTTCCACCATTTCCTCTCTCTGTCAAATTCTTTTATATTAATCGGCTTGGTCTTGTTATAGTTCTTAACGCCTTCCGGGTATGGGTGTTCATAATACCATACTTCTTTGGTGGGTTCACCTTTAGTAAAAAACAGTAGGTTAGTTTTAATATTAGTATAAGGGGCAAACACGCCATTGGGCAGGCGTACAATAGTGTGCAGGTTGCATTTCTCCAGCAGGTTTTCCTTTATGCGTGTAGCCACACCTTCACCAAATAAGAAACCATCGGGCAATACCAATCCGCAACGGCCTCCGTCTTTCAGCATATGTATTATCAGCGCCATAAACAGGTTGGCCGTCTCCCTTGTACGGAATTGCGCCGGGAAGTTATTTTCTACCCCGTCTTCTTCCATACCTCCAAACGGCGGGTTGGTACAAATCACATCCACCCTGTCTTTATTAGTCCACTCCGTCCAGCTGCGGTTCAGCAGGTTGTCGTGGTCTATACTGGGCACTTCTATACCATGTAGTATCATGTTGGTAGTAGCCAGCATATGTGGCAGGGGTTTCTTTTCTACCCCACGTATGTTGTTTTGCAGTTGTGCACGCTCCTCCAGGGTCTTCACCTTTTGGTGGGTGGTTATATAGTCCACCACATTGGTCAGGTAGCCCGCAGTCCCGCAGGCAGGGTCCAGCACTGTTTCACCCAGCTTAGGGGCAACCATTTCTACCACAAACTGTGTTACAGGCCTTGGAGTATAGAACTCTCCGGCATTGCCCGCACTTTGCAGGTCACGGAGTATCTGTTCGTATATATCGTTAAATGCGTGCCTGTCGGTCTTGCTGGTAAGCTTAATGCCTGTGTTAATCTTATTGATGACCTGCCGCAGCAGTGTACCGCTTTTCATATAGTTGTAGCTATCCTCAAACACATCACGCACCATCCGTGCCACATCCTTATTGTTGCGTATGCTCAGGTTCTTAAGAGCCGGAAAGAGGTTATTGTTCACAAAGTCCAGCAATTCATCACCCGTCATTCCTTCTTCGTCTGCCGCCCACGATGCCCATCTCAGGTCTTTACGTATGGGCGATTTGTAGTTGCTGTTGGTTATCATCCACTCCTGCTCTTTCTCATCAAATATTTTCAGGAAGAGCATCCACCCTAATTGTGAAATTCGTTGCGCATCACCATCCACACCAGCGTCTTTACGCATGATGTCCTGTATCGCTTTTATTGTACTGCTTAAATTAGCCATAATCTACCTTTTTAAAATTCCCCCTTCGAAGGGGGGTGTCGCCTGTGGCGACGGGGGATGTACACTCGCGCCACAATTCCCCCTTCGAAGGGGGACATAGGGGGATGTACACTCGCGACAAACATCCTCCGCCCCTCAGACTTCGGGACACCTCCTTCCAAGGAGGAATTCCTCAATTTCCCCTTTGAAGGGGGTGCCGAAGGCGGGGGATGTACTACCCTCGCTGTTGTAATTCCCAAACCACATTTTCAATAATCCGCACCACGCCCTGCATATTCTTTTTTATCTCCGAATCGGCAAATCTAATAAACACTACCCCATACGCTTCAATTTCCGCCTGCCTTTTTGCATCTTTTATATCAGCCCCTTCAAAATCGTGGGTAATACCATCTATCTCTATAACCAGCATCAACTCATGGCAGTAAAAGTCCACTATATATTCCAGTATAGGCACTTGCCTGTGAAACTCAACACCAAAAGCTTTCCTTTGCAATTGTTTCCATAACAACACTTCGCCCAATATGCCCTGTTTACGAAGCCTTCTCGCAATTTCCTTCAACCTCGGATTATATGGTATTATTTTATTTTTCATATTCACAATTCCCCCTTCGAAGGGGGACATAGGGGGATGTACACTCGCGACAAACATCCTCCGCCCCTCATACTTCGGGGCACCTCCTTCCAAGGAGGAATTCTATTATCCTATTTGATATAATTCATTTTCTAAATCATGTATAGCTTTTTGGTAGGCATCCATACCACCAAACAGTTCTATGATCTCACGGGGAGAGCCATAATCTGTAAGCGGGTCGAGTGCCAGTACCTGTGTATTTTCCAATGTGGTTACTCCTTCGTCAGCATATTTATCCAACAGTGCCTCCAGCACATTGCGGGCTTCGTCACCATATTTGGTAAAGTAGTTGCGCTTTTTCACGTTGTTGGCACGTTCTTTTCGTGTCAGCGGTGGCTGGTCGTAAGCTACATGGCATACCAGGTCAAAAAGGTCCAGCTCTTTATCTACCGCATTACGCAGGTCGTTTACCAATACGCCTTGCTCTTCCAGTTCTCTTATTATCGCATCCTTACGGTCAGCCTCATTCCACCTGCTTAAAAATGCTTCCAGGGATGTGTAATGGTTGAGTACAATATCCCTTGTATGGTCTTTCAGGGAAACGGTTACAGGCTTACCGTCTTTATCGAAGTACATTTCACGGGTATTCAGCACAGTTACATCCACTCCATTCACATAAATTTTGGCTCTTGGTTCGCCTACCTTGCTACCCAGATTACCTATCGGGTATCTTACTTGTGGTTGTTCAAAGGTTACTTCAGTACCGTCAATATCGGTTGTGTCAGTAGCAGCTTCCGTTTCCTCCTGTTCCACTTTGCCCAGGTCTTCGTCTTCGCCAGCAATTTTAACTCGTACCGGGTCTCCATCAAACTCCTTATCCGCAAACAGGTCTGTAACATTCCTGAAATCGAGTATAGTAAAATATAGTTTTTCAAACTCCTCATTGATACGTGTACCCCTGCCTATTATCTGCTTAAACTCTGTCATACTCTGGATATTACTATCCAATACTATCACTTTACAGGTCTGTGCATCCACACCCGTGGTCATCAGCTTACTTGTGGTGGCTATTACAGGGTACTTTTCTTCGGGGTTGATAAAATTGTCCAGTTCTCGCTTGCCCTCGTCATTATCCCCTGTTATCTGCATTACATACTTATGATTTTGCGCCACAAGGTCTGCATTATGTTTTGCTATGGCAGAGCGCATACGTTCCGCATGGTCTATATCCACACAAAACACTATGGTCTTGGCAAAGCGGTCAGTCCCTTTCAGGAATTCGGTCAACTTTTTAGCCACCATATCCGTACGCTCATCAATTACAATGTTCTTGTCGTAATCCTTTCTATTGTAAATACGGTCTTCAACTTCTTTACCAGCTTTGTCTGTTTTACCTTTCTCCGGCCTCCAGCCCTCATAGTCCACATTCAGCCCTATGCGTACTACTCTGTATGGTGCAAGGAACCCATCATCAATACCTTGTTTCAACGAGTAGGTATAGATGGGGTCTCCAAAGTATTCGCTATTGGATATCTCTTTAGTCTCCCTTGGGGTAGCCGTAAGACCTATATGTGTAGCCTTGCTGAAGTAATTAAGTATTTCCCTCCATGCGCTGTCGTCTTTAGCACTTCCTCTGTGGCACTCATCTATTATCACAAGGTCGAAGAAGTCAGGAGAAAACTCTTTATATACATTAGCATCTTCATCACTACCTGTTAAGCCTTGGTATAGAGCGAGGTATATTTCATAGCTCTTATCAATTTGCCTGTGTTTCACCACAGTCATTTTATCCCTGAAATGTTTAAAATCCCCTCTTTTTGTCTGATCTATCAAAGCATTCCTGTCAGCAAGGAATAATATCCTCTTTTTTGCGCCTGCCTTCCATAGTCTGTGAACAATCTGGAATGCTGTATATGTTTTACCCGTACCGGTAGCCATTACCAGCAATATTCTATCCTGCCCTTTAGCTACAGCCTCAATGGTTCTGTTAATGGCTATCTGTTGGTAATAGCGAGGCTTTCGCCCGCTACCATCAGAATAATAGTCCTGCGCAACTATTTGCTCTTCTTCAGGTGTGGTAATACCCTTGTATTTTTTATAGCGCTCCCATAATTGCTCAGGAGCCGGAAACTGATCTAATGTAAGCTCCGTCTCAATATTGCTGCCTTCTGCTGTCTTATCGTGAAACAAAAAACCATCGCCATTACTGCTGAACACACATGGAATATCTAATGTATCAGCATAGCCTAAAGCCTGCTGTATGCCTGAGCGTATGGTGTGATTATTGTCTTTAGCCTCAATGATAGCAATGGGAATATCAGGCTTGTAATAGAGTATATAATCAGCCCGTTTGCGCTTTCCCCTTGTAGTGAGTTTCCCCTTTACAAATATCTTACCGTCTGTAAATGACACCTCCTCTAATACCTGCAACTCTACATCCCACCCTGCATTTGCAATAGCCGGTGTAATGTACTTGGTACAGATATCCCTTTCGGACAATGACTTTTTATCAATTCTATCGGTCATCAGGGTATACTAAACTGGTTAGTGGCTCAAGATAATCTGTTTCCAGCTACTGTCATAGGGTATTTTCCCCCTTATTAATGTAGGGTTTGATTGTTTTAAATTTGCATAGAATTTATTATTTGCGTATATTTGTTATAATAAAACAACCCCATCAAACCGCAAAAACGGCATGAAGCATATACGATCCCACGATAATTTATTACAAACAAAAAGTCCCGCATTAGCGGGACTTTTTTATAAATTGTTAAGTACAACACGTTTACCATTTTACTTAACAAAACTTAACAATCATAACCACAGAACACTACCAATCAATGAGTTACAACACCCCTCAATTAACTTTCAGTTAAACTCTAAGAAAGCTTTACTTAACAAATTACACCTTGAACCGGTTAAGAATAACCTACGCCTCGGTAACATTAACAGCTTTCAGTTCTTCGATGAAGGCCTGGAGGTGTTCTATCTCTACGTGGTCCATCACTACTATTTTGTACCACTGCACTTGCTGTCCGTGGCTGTCGGGCACAAGGCCGTATTTTACGGCAAGCGCATGGGGCACATGCCCGGCACGTATGGTAATGATGTTCATCCTGGGGTAACGGTAGTAAGACACACCAAGGGCGTCGAGTTGTTGGCAACACCAGTCGGTACGGTACAGCAGCTTGTTGATCTTCTCGAACCAGCCGTGTGGGCCGTAGGTCATCAGTATCATCCATATGGCTATGGCATTGGCGCCGGAGCGGCTGCCGCTGAGGGTGATGTCCATGCCGTGTACGTATTGCGCCTCTTTGGTGAAGACATACTGCATGAGCCCCTTGCGCGCCAGGAATACGCCTGTGCCATAGGGCGCCTGCAACATTTTGTGTGCATCGAGGGTAACAGACGATACGTGGGGGTTGCTGAAGTTGACCGTAGACTCAGGCGTGCTTGTAGGATAGATAAAACCACCAAAAGCGCCGTCGAGGTGCAGCCTGAACTGTGCATTGTGCTGCTGCATGGCGGCTACGTACAGTTCGGGGTCGTCTACACTGCCAAACATGGTGGTGGCCATGTTGGATATGATGATGAAATATTTTATTCCGTTGGCCATGGCTGTTTCTACTACACCGTTCAGCCCGGCGGGGATGATGGCCCTTGTATCGTTGGCCACGGGTACGCTGTACCAGTTGAGGTTGAGCAGGTTGGCGGCTTTGGCTATGGAGTAGTGGGTATCTTCGGAGCCGATGAGGGCTATTTCCTGCTGCCCTGCCCCGTGCTCCTGCATAAAGTAGTTGCGGTATATCCATGCGGCCTGTATGTTGGCTTCGGTACCTCCGCCCGCTACATAGCCGTCGCAGCTCTGGTCTTCGGCCTTGAGCACGTCTACGGCCAGCAGTTCTATCACTTCGCGCTCTATATCCTGCGTGCCTTTAAAAAAGTCTTCGGATTCGCCCAGGGTATGACAACCGATGTGGTTGGGATTGGCTACATAGGTACGCAACAGGGGGGCATCCTTGAGGAAAGGGGCCTGCTCGTAAAACACGTTGCCGTCGAGCCGGGAGGCGGGTACGCCCAGCGATACCTTTTGTTTGTAGTCAATATTCTGCGCCAGCGCATTTGTGATCCTTGCATCCTGCTGCGCGTGCGACAGCTTTTTCCAATACTTCATCCCTTCAATTTTGCCGCAAAACTATCGTTTTTGTACAAAACGGGGGTGATGAATGTCATCTGTGGCTATTGCTGCGGCACTGTAGCCTGTAGTTTAGACACTAACGCATCGGAGAATTGTATCATCTTATCTATCTCGGCAGCGCGTGAAAAACGCAGCGATTTGAACACCAGCAGGGCTTTACCGTCGCTTTCTATATGGTACACTTCCTCATTCTCAAGAAAGTTTATAATATGGTCGGTAAGGAAGAATTTGCGGATGGCTTCTTCGTCCTCGCCTTTCAGCAAAAACTGGTTGGAGAATTTGCTGAAGAGCTTAAAGTCGATGTCTTTGTACTTGGGCAAGGATTTCACGCGGTCGAATATTTTTTCGAACAGGCCTTCGGCTTCGAGTGTAAATTCGGGTATGGTGTACGGCATCTGTATCACCTGTACGGTGGTGTGGTACACTTCTGTGGCCACCAGCGCACCTTCGTCGAAGGTAATATCGCTCAGTTCCCACGAAACGCCTGTGTCTTTGTACTCGCCTGTTATTACGTTGGTCTTATATTCTATCGGCCTCGACTCGAAGAAATGGAAACGGTACAGGTCGTACACCTCCCACTCTATCTCGGGCCTGTACACCCAATCGTTGGCAATGGCCAGTTTCTTCAATTCTACCTGGCGGGATGACAGGCGCACGGGCATGGGTGAGGTCTGGCTCTTGAGCGCAAAGCGGTGGTTGGTAGAGGCTACGTGGTGTTCTGCACCTGTTATCTTCACCTTGCCGCCATTGAGCCTGTGCATGCGCTTGAAATCGTCGAGGTTTTCGAGTACGGTCATGTCTACCAGCCGGGCGGTGGAGATGTTGATCTTGAGCCGGGCTCCTTTGGGCACCTGGTCGAGCAGCTTGTTCAGCCGCAGCATTGTGAGGAAGTTGGCGACGCCTTTTATCTTTAGTTCATAGCTACCGTCTTTCTTTTCTATCAGCCTGTTGCCTGTTTTAAATACCATCCTGAAAAATACGGTCACGGGTACCCTTGCCAGCAGTATGTGTACCCCTAGCGTAACGACGATACCGCCCAGTATGCCCCATAGCAGGTTGGTGTACAGGGTGATGATCATAGTACCCACCATGAACAAGAGTTGCTCCATACCCTGGCCGTAGCTATTAGCGTATACCCTTGGAGCCGTCAGCTTAAACCCGCTGAAAACGAGTATGGCAGCAAGGGCCGCCAGTGGCACCATTTGCAGATAAGGAGACAGTATGAATACAAAAACCAGTATCAGTATACCATGAAAGAAATTAGACCATCTTGTACGGCCATTGTTGTGCACGTTTACGGTACTGCGCAGGATAACCGTCACAACAGGCAGGCCGCCTATAGCGCCGGATACCATGGTACTCAGCCCCACGGCAACAAGGTCTTTGTTCAGGTTGGTTTTGCGTTTGTAGGGGTCTATCTTGTCAACGGCTTTGGTACTGGCAAGGGTTTCAACAGTAGTAATGAGAGATATAGAAATAACCACCAGCCAGAACGAACCTGTATGCAGTTTGGAGAAATCAGGAAACATAACGCCGTCCAGTATATTATGCGGAATAGACACCAGCATATCGGGTCCTACGTTATAAGACTTTCCGAATAGCTCAATGGCGTGCGGCTCAAAAAAGTTGAAGGCAAATACGAATGGTACCGCCAGTATCAACACCCACATAGGCGCAGGCAGAAAATGGAAGAATTTATAACTGATACGCGCGTGGAAGATCAGCAGCAGCATACCCAGCAGGGATATAACCGCCACAAAGGGGTTTACCTGCTTTATGTTCCTGAACACATCCAGCAATACACCTACCATATTTTTCGCATCGGACGTGGTGCCCAGTGCTACGTGCAGCTGTTTGGCCACGATAATAACACCGATGGCCGCCAGTATACCGTGAATAACAGACGAGGGGATCATCTCGGCTATTCTGCCCAGCCTGAATATGCCCAGCACCACCTGTATGCCACCGGAAACGATAAAAGCCGCAAGAATATAATTAAAGGTATGCCATGTTCCATCGTCCAGCATACCTATGGCCACGAGCACAAGGGCGATGAGTGAGTTTGCCGGGCCATTGATAGCCACGTGGCTGCCACGGAGAAACGTAGTGACCACGCCACCCACCACGGCGGATATTACCCCAGACATATGCGGGGCTCCGGCTGCTATGGCTATACCCAAAGCAAGCGGCAAAGCTACAAGCGATACGCTGACAGCAGCTACCAGGTCGTTACGCCAGTTTTGCGCAAGACCTTTGAACCAGTCAGAGGGGGTGTTATGAGCTGGCATTTAGTTATAATATGTTTTATATATCAGGGGCCGTCATTCTCACCTGTCACTTCACTGCCCGTTAGTCGAAACGAGAATATACGGATTTTTTTAAAACATCAGGCATTTCAATTATTACTTGTATGAACAGGCAATAGGAGTATTTTTGCCTGAACAGCAATATTTCCGAGATGTATTTCAAAGATAAAGTAGTGTGGATAACCGGGGCTTCGTCCGGTATTGGCGCAGAACTAGCCAGGCAGTTAGCGGGTAAAGGAGCTAAACTGGTACTCACCGCCAGGCGTAAAGAGGCATTGGATGATGTATTGAAAGATTGTCTTACACATAATAAAGATTGTACCGTATTGCAGGCAGACCTGGCTCTTAGCGACACGCTGCAAAAATTAACGGAGGATGCCATAGGGGTATATGGACATATAGATGTTGTCATACATAGTGCCGGCCTGAGCCAGAGGTCGGTGGCAAAGGATACGATGATGGACACCATCAGGAAGATCATGGAAGTGAACTTTTTTGCAGTAGTGTCTATAACCAAATACCTGTTGCCGCATTTTGCCAAACGCAAAATCGGCCACATTGTAGCCATCAGCAGTATGGCCGGGCTTATGGGTTTCCCTAAACGCACAGGCTATGCGGCGTCCAAGCACGCAGTAAAAGGCTTTTTTGAGACCATGCAGACTGAAATGGATATACCGGGTCTTGAGATAACCATCGTTAGCCCGGGCCGGATCAACACTCCTATTTCCATGTCAGCCATTACAGCAACAGGAGAGCTGCACGGCAAAATGGACGAGGACCTGCTGAACGGCATACCCGTGAGTGAATGCGCAAAAAAGATACTGGACGGAATGATAAAGAAAAAGAAACACATAATAGTGGCACGTGCCGAACGCTTCCTGTTCTGGTTCTGGTGGTTCCTGCCATCGGTATACAGGAAGATCGCTAATCAGAAAGGGATGCATAACCCTAACTATTAATTTGTATCTTCCACAACAACATTATTATAAAAAATCAAAAAAACTGAATGCACGATTTCATATCAGGAATACAACAGGTAGGTATCGGGGTGGCAGACGCACACGCCAGCATGCTGAAATACAAAGATCTTTTCGGCATAGATGTGCTGGTGTTTGACGATGTAGCCGACGCTGCCCTGATGACCCAATATACCGGGGGAACCGTGCACAATCGCAGGGCCATATTGAGCATGAACCTGTCAGGCGGGGGTGGCTTTGAAATATGGCAGTACAAAAGCCGTACACCATCAGAACCTGCTCAAAAACCACAATATGGCGATCTGGGCATTAATGCACCAAAGATCAAATGCTATAATGTAGAACAGTCGCATCAGCACTGCAAAAAGTCTGGCAGTTGGGTATCCGATATTCAAACCGACCCGGCCGGGCAGCAACACTTCTGGGTAAAAGACCATTATGGCAATGTGTTCAATGTAGTAAAAGGCTGGCAGTGGTTTCAGCAAACCGGCAAGATGACTGGCGGTGTGTCCGGGGCTGTAATAGGTGTGAGTGATATGGAACGCGCTATAGTGCTGTACCGTGATGTATTAGGCATATCTGATATGGTATATGACGTAACAGATACTTTTTCTGACAACCCTGAATCTCAACCCGGAAAGTACCGCCGTGTGTTGCTAAAAAAACCACAAAGCGGCAAGGGAGGATTTGGGAAATTACTGGGGTCAATAGAGATAGAGCTTGTACAAGCGTTGGACCGTACGCCTGTAAAAATATTCGCCGACAGGTATTGGGGCGATTGCGGTTTTATTCATTTGTGCTTTGATGTCATCAATATGGATGGGCTGAAAAAAATAGCCATTGAAAAAGGGTTCAATTTTTCGGTAGACAGTGAGAACTCTTTTGACATGGAAAATGCCGCAGGACGATTCTGCTATATTGAAAGCCCCGAAGGAACACTGATAGAACTGGTAGAAACACATAAAGTTCCTGTACTGAAAAAGCTAGGCCTGTACATCAACCTGAAAAAACGGAACCTGGAGAAACCCCTGCCCGACTGGATGGTAAAAATGCTGGCGCTCAGTAAAGTGAAATAACTACAGGCTTTTGAAACGCTTGTAGCTCCAGGCTGTAAAAGGTATGAGTACAAATAACAGCCAGTACCAATGATTAGCGGAAACGACCACTGCAGCAATAGTAATGAGCAATACCAGTATAGGGTAAATAATAATGAGGCTGCCAAACAATACTGAATCAAAAAATACCGTATCCTTTGTTTTAGAGCGTATGAACCTGCGCCACTGCACAAAAAATGCGCGGTGCAGCACGTAGCCTGCCAGGGCGGGTATTGCCAATGATAGTTTCGCCGCATTGTCGCTGCGACGTTTTGCCAGCAATGGGCTATCCTCATTCAATACCACCTTCGCCAACCTTTCGGTTAACACATTATTGAACTGTTTATAGAATACTGCAGTATTATCATAATTGAATGCCGGAGAACTGATAACGGGCGCATACTCTACATACACTTTTTTAGGAATTGCTGCAAACGAATGATAGTTGATACCCACAGGTTGCACTACCATATCTTTTACATTGTGCTCTTCCCAAAACATCCATGCAAGGCGTGCCGTGCCTTTTTTCAGGGGTCGCAACCGCCACTCATTGACACTGATGCCTTCCGAAAAAATAAGGATAGCACCCTTATTTTTCAATACATGCATACATTGTTCAAAAGTCTGTTTATTATTATCCAGGTTCTCCTTACCCTCACTCAACCTGTATATGGGTATCATATTCAGCATACGCAACACACGTGCAGCTTTAGGATTCTTAAAAGCATCACCGCGAGCCAGGAAGTGTAACTGTCGCGGATGATACGCCCCCATTACCAAAGCATCAAAAAAGGAGTTGGGATGGCTGCATGCCAGTATCAATGGGTGGTTGCCATTGTACATATCCCTTTTTTCAAAGGTGACCTTACCACAATAGAACCGCAACCCCGTTCTGACCCATATTTTTACCAGTGCATACATGTGAAGCTGCGCAAGATACAGTTTATACCCAATTTGCGGAATAGCGGGCATTTGTTTAGCTAAGGTTTTATATTCGCAGTCAAATAAAGAAAGTATGGACTATACGCAACAGGTAATAGAAGCAACACAGTATTTAGCAGATAAGGGTATCAAAGATCCGGAAGTAGGTATTGTATTAGGTACAGGCCTGGGCAAAATGGTTGATAAGATAACTGTCATCACATCTATATCCTACAGCGAGATACCACATTTTCCCGTTGCTACAGTAGAGTCTCATTCAGGCAAACTGATTTATGGCACGATTGGCAACACTACTGTGCTGGCTATGCAGGGACGTTTCCATTACTACGAAGGGTACTCCATGCAGCAGATCACCTTTCCTGTAAGGGTAATGCATAAGCTGGGCATAAAAAAACTGCTGCTGAGTAATGCTGCCGGTGGCGTGAACCTCGACTTTAAAAAAGGTGACCTTGTTCTGATAGACGATCATATTAACCTGCAACCCGGCAATCCGCTCAGGGGCTTAACAGGAGTTGAATATGAACCACGTTTCCCGGATATGAGTTGCCCCTACGACAAAGCTCTATCAGCGATCATCATTAGCAAGGCTGCGGAGCAAGGGATAAATCTGCACAAAGGCGTTTATGCCTGTGTTATGGGGCCTAACCTTGAAACAAGAGCGGAATACCGCTACCTGAAAATAATAGGTAGTGACCTGGTAGGTATGAGTACGGTACCTGAAGTGATCGTAGCCAATCAATTAAGCCTGCCATGTGCCGCTGTCAGTGTAGTAACTGACGAGTGTGACCCGAACAACCTGCACCCTGTAAACATACAGGAGATAATAGCGGTAGCCGGAACGGCAGATGGCAGACTTAGTAATTTATTCGCTTCTGTTATTGAAGCTATTTAATGAGGTGTATTAAGACAATACTTCCATACTGCGGGCTATAATGTCAATACACTCATCCAGTTGTTCTTTTGTAATGGTCAATGGTGGAGCAAACCTGATCTTATCACCATGAGTCGGCTTGGCCAACAGACCATTCTCCATCATTTTCAGACATACTTCATAAGCAGCGTCTTTATCAGGATGGTTGATTACGATTGCGTTCAGCAGACCTTTACCGCGCACCAGTGAAATATGCCGGTTGTTTAGTCCACGTAGTTTTTCACGCAGGTACTCACCCATTACCGTAGCATTTTCCGCCATTTTTTCATCTTTCAGTACCTGTAATGAGGCAATTGCTACCTTACATGCCAGCGGGTTACCACCATAAGTAGAACCATGCTCGCCCGGCTTGATAGTCAACATGATCTCATCATTAGCCAGAACTGCAGACACAGGCATAACACCTGCTGATAGCGCCTTACCTAATATCAGGATGTCAGGATGAACTTCGTCATAATCGCAAGCCAGCATTTTACCGGTACGTGCCAGGCCTGACTGTATCTCATCTGCTATAAAGAGCACATTAGCTTCTTTACAAATAGCATATGCTTTTGAGAGGTAGCCATCGTCGGGCACTACTACCCCGGCCTCGCCCTGTATAGGTTCTACCATAAAAGCAGCTACGTTTTTATCCTGCAGTGCTTTTTCCAGTGCTTCGGTATCGTTATAAGGTATGATCTCGTACCCCGGTGTATAAGGACCAAAATCCTTGTTAGAGTCGGGATCGTTGCTGAAAGAAATGATATTGATGGTACGTCCATGGAAGTTGCCATCACATACTATGATCTTCGCTTTATTATCCTCGATACCTTTTACATGGTAACCCCAGCGGCGTGCCAGCTTCAGAGCAGTTTCTACCGCTTCAGCACCCGTATTCATAGGCAATACCTTATCATAACCAAAATAACCTGTTATATATTCAGCGAACTCTCCCAATGCATCAGCATGAAAAGCACGGGATGTGAGCGTAAGCTTTTCTGCCTGCTCATAAAACGCCTTCATCACCTTAGGGTGACGATGCCCCTGGTTGAGCGCGGAATAGCCTGACAGGAAGTCGTAATAACGCTTACCATCAACGTCCCATACAAAAACGCCTTCTCCTTTGGTCAGCATTACGGGCAACGGATGATAATTATGAGCTCCGTATTTACTTTCCTTTTCTAATAATCTCTGTGTCTCGTTCGAAGTATTTACTGTGTTCATCATAATGGTGCAAAGTTAAGAATTTATCAACGACTGGTTGGGCTCGGGCACTTTTGCAGGTTCATACAGGTTCAGTTTGTCCAGTTCCAGCACAGTTGTAGTACCATCTTCTGAACGATGGAAAGCAGGCAGGAACTTAGCACCATATACTATCTCGTTGGCTGTGTATGAGGTACGTTGCTGAACAATATTTGAGAAATGATCATCGAAGCCTTTTACATGAAACATGATCTCTATATCAGTCTGTTTCAGTTCTTCTAACCCTAGCTCAAACAGCGGGCTTTCTTCATCTATAAGGTGAACGAGTGTCCAGCTGAGTGCCAGCGAGGTTATCTTCTCAATTTCCAGTTTTGGTGTATAAAAACGGGTCACATCTTTACCATTATCCTTATAGTGCATGGCCATGGTCATCTTAGCTTCTACATCGGTAATATGGTTATTCTTATAAGAAGCGAGTCTTATCATCAACGCACGATAACCTTTATGAGGCGCTACCAATACATTTTCGCTGAACTTGATATAAGCCCTTGGCAAAGAAAAACGTCCGTAGAGCAAACCCGTCATCATGGCAAATGACAGGATACCTACAAATGATTCTAATGCTGCTGCTATATTAGCGCCAAGCCCTAATGGAGTAATATGGCCGTAACCCACCGTTGTGAGTGTTTGTGAACTAAAAAAGAAGGCTTGTTCGAAACCATTCAGCAGGCTCTCTGCCTCCATACTTACCCCTTTCAGGCTTTCAACCCCTATAATCACATAAATCAGTGCAAACAGTGAGTTTATGGCAGTATAGAACAGGAATACGATCAGCAGGAACTTAGGCCATTTCATATGTATCAACGTGTGAAACAGGCTGATACGCTCCAAAAAAGGCATACCGGTCTTGCGCAGGTTGGTGCTGCCGTCTTTGTTTATAAGGCGGCTCCCCTCTGTATTACTGAGGCTGGAAAAGCCGGTATTCTCTACGGCTTCAATATTCTTTTTATTTCTGCGAAAGTGGCTCGCCATATACCTTTTTTGACGCCTTCCATTCTATAGCCAGTGACACCAGCAAGGTACCGGCCAGGATAAGGCTACCTAAAAATAGTACAATTGAACGGGTAAACAGCATACCCAGCACATAATGAATAGCTATAAACAAACAGCCAAAAACAATTAATTTGATCAGCCAGTTACCTATAGGTACCAATTTCTGTACAGGCGTTTTTAAGACCTTACCTGTCTGATACAGGTAATATGCTCCCTGTATATAGCTGCTGATGACAAAACTCACTGCGATGCCTACCATGTCAAACAATTGATATAAGGGGTACATAAGTGCTATGGCCACAACAAGGTCCAGCAAAGCCCCAGTATTAATGACCCTGCCCTTGTGCCTGTTTTGCAGGATAGAAGTAAAATTATAAGCCCGTAATGGCACTACACACACTGTGGCAGCAAATATGGGTATCGCATCCGCATATTTATCCGTTAATATTACCATGAACAGCTCCTCGCGGAACAGAAAGAGGAAAAAGAACAAAGGGAACACTACCGCCGATAATATTCTTGCAGTCTGGTTGGCAATAGCTACCGCCTGTGTTGTATCTCCTTTTTTAGAAAAGCCGGACATCTGTATCAGGGCAGCACTGCTCACAGCTCCCAGCAGCAGAGGTAGAAAAGGGATATCAAACGTACCATTGAAATATACAGCGGAAACACCAGCTGTAAAGAGTAATGAAATAGCAAACTTATCTATCCACGTAAACACCCGCTGCATGACATCGTATATACCTACATGCATCCATAATGAACGGATATCGGCCATAGTGTAATCATGCTCTGCGGTATCAGTCACTGACCTTAAACCTATTGTAGCTTTAATAGCTGCCGGTATCAGTTTCAATACTCCAAGGCACAACAGGTACAGGAATAAGGTTTCCATATCATAGCTACCATCCAATAAGCCTACATGCAGCACTATGAAAAACGCGGTATAAATAAGATTAGCAATAAGCAGAAAACTGAATTTACGCAGTACTATCAGCATAGATTCTGCGATAGCATTCAAACCATACACAAGAAAAAAACCAAGTGGTACGAACCACACCATGCCCGTAGTATGATGATGTACAGCAGCAAACACTATCGCCAGCAATATCATCCAACCCATTATTAACAGGTAGTGCTTTCGTTTCAGTGCATCAAACATTTGCTTGACAAATGCGGGTGTGTAGGTAAGCAGAAAAGCTGGTATCCCAAGCGTGGCTATTGAACTCAGTAAGAACAACTGCACCCAGAAATTCTGGTAGTTACCATAATCCGTTTCACTTATCCCCCTCGAAAAGAATACTACCACCAGCAGTGTAGCCAATGAGGGGAAGAACCTGATCAGGAAGATGAGGAACGAATTACCAAAGATGGTATTATTATGCTCTGCTTTTTGCAAAAGCTTCACACGCTTCCTGGTTTAATTGTTTGATAACTTTTGCAGGATTGCCTGCTATAATACAATACCCTTCCGGGAAACTTTGTGTTACGATCGCCCCTGCCCCTACAATGGTGAAGTCGCCCAACTGTACGCCCGGCAAAACTATCGCCCCCATGCCCAGCCAGCAGAACCTGCCGATATGGATAGGCGGTGCATCGGCCGGCTGACTGTTGTCGATGAAATCATGATTGGCGGATATGATACCTACATTAGGTCCCAGATTAGTATAATCACCAATAAAAATACCATTCAACGCATTGATATATACCCCGGGCGAATCCGCAGGAAATGTCTCCTTACCAACTTTCAGCCTCGATGGGTTGTGAATGGTACTGGTATGATGTATGGGCCATTTCACGCCGGCATTCTGCCTGAATATCTTCCTGAACAGGAAATCTGTTATATAGAAACCTACGCTGTATTCCCTGCGTAAGCCAAACAGTTTCCGGACGATATTTGACGAGCCGTTATCCATCGATACTAAGCTTCTTTATTGCCTCCCTTCACTGCCATGAATATAGAACCAAACGCAGCCAGCAATAACAATACGCTGGAAACCATAGCTACTTTATCCGCAGTATAAAACTTCTCAGGGTGGAACCTGAATTCTATTTTATGTTCACCCGCAGGTAACTTTAAACCTCTCAGCAGGTAGTCAACTTTATAGATGGGAGTTTCATTACCATCAACATAAGCCTTCCAACCGAAAGGATAATAAATATCAGAGAACACCGCAAAACCATCCCTGCTGTTGTTAGCATAATAGCTGATGGTATTCAAGCCGTATTTATCCAGTTTCACAACAGCAGCACTGTCTTTACCAAATTGATAATTACCTAATTCCGGTTTATAAGTATCACGAATAACCGCTGTCTGCAATGGCCTGAAAGAGGTGGCCAATGTATCCGGCGTTCCGAGTGCGGGAGCGTTCAGCGCCATGATCTCATCATCAGCAGTAGCTTCCCACTGAATATTATCGACAAACCATGCATTGCCGCATGCCTCAGGGTTAGGTATGGGAACAGGTTCGCCATTCTTGCCCTGCGGAGATATGAAGTATTTCGTATTCAGCATATTCAGCACCTGCTGGTTGAATCCGGAACGCATGTGTACATCTATCATATCCTGGTATAGCTCCATTTTAGCAGGACTATAACCACCGATACATTTATGATGAGCTGCCTGCATTGCATTATTGAACGGATCAACTGACAAATCCAGCACACGATAATACGGGTCAGGGTCCTGCATGATCTGTCGGTCCACCGGCCGTGGTGTAAACTGCGCCTCATACTGATCGGGGTCTACGTAATTCTCTTCATTCATATAGCGGCTATCTATCCTCATCAGGTCAATAGCTACTAGTGCAATAATAGCCATTGCCACATGCTGTCCCTTGATCTTATTTTTTGAATAAGCCCACAGCAGGCCTACCGCTAATGCTATGAACAGCGCACTTGTAATACCGGACTTCATGGCCATAGACGAGCGGTCTGACTGAATAGCGCTTAATACTTTATTAGCTGCATCCTCATTCTGGAATGATTGCGTGAGTTGTTGCTGCAGTTGAGGATCCCTGAACGATTTGAAATCGAAGAACATACTGCTGCCAAACGCCAGCAGCAGGCAGAGCCCACCGGTAATGATACCGGCCATTTTAGCCTGCTTCCATACTTCCTCCTTTGATAATTTATCTTTCAGTACATCATTCAGCGCCCATGCGCCCAGAAGCGGGAACAACAGTTGAGGTATCACCAATATCATGTTCGGGATACGGAACTTATTGAAACCAGGCAGTGTGTCGAACAGGAAATAGTTAAACGACGGAAAATGCTTTCCTGTAGACATCAAAAATGCAAGTAAGCTCACTGCAAGTATCCACCATTTGTGCGGGCTTTTTATGATCATTACCCCTAATACAAACAGGAAAATGATAATTGCTCCGAAATAGAACGGACCACCTGTAAATGGCTGAGGTCCCCAATAAGTTGGCAGCCCCGATGCAAAGCCTTCTGCCTGTTGATCCGGCACACCAAGCCCTGTCATTACATCGTATGTTTCAGAACCTTCTCCTACATTTTCCCTGTTAGAACCACCATACAACATAGGCACCAACACGGTAAAACTTTCGCCCCATGCATTACTCCAGCCAAAGGCATAGTCCTTATCCAGCCCACCGCTTTTTTTATCTGCATCGTGGTTAATGGTCAGTTCGCTTTCGCCACCACGCATGGTGGTTTTGTTGTACTCCAGTGTAGAGAGGAATATCTGCAGGTTAGGCCCCACGCTTACAGCGGCTGTTAACAAAGAAACCACTGAAGCGATAAAAAAGGTCTTCAGGTTACCTTCGCGTAATGCAATTACAAAAAGGGTAATGACCAAACCAATAATAATGAATATGGCATAGTACATGATCTGGTAGTGCGATGTCCACATAAGCAATGCCATTGGCAAACCTAAGAGCGGTATCCCCGTCCAGTATTTACCTCGATACATCACCAACAGACCGGCTATGACCATAGGTACATATGCCAGTGCCCACATCTTGGTTTCGTGTCCACCTTCTATCAGGGTTATATTATAGGTTGAGAAAGCATAAGCTACCGCTCCTGCGATGCGCACCCACTTATCAAAACCCAGCACCAGGGATAGTATATAAAAACCGAGCATTGCCAGGAATAGGAAACCTGCCGGTTTGCCCAATACATTCATGATACCTTCCTGTATCGGGTAGATATAGTTGCTGATATGGCCAACATAGTAGGTAAATGTGGGCATACCACCGAACATGGAGTTACTCCACATCACATTCTCACCTGTTTTTTCATGCCAGTCTATACCCTCCTTCGCCATGGCCTTCCACTGTACATAATCGCTCTGGTACAACACCTTGCCATCCAGTTGCGGATAGCTGAACATAAAAGCGATAACAATAAAGCTTAATAGTATATAAACGTGTGGTAGTAGTTTCTTAAAATCAAATGATCCCATATCGGCTTTTTTAGCAAAACAAAAATAACGGTTCTTAGCTCTAAAGGAAATTAACTGCGTTAAAAATCAACAATATCATGCTTAACATTGTGTATAACTCACCCGGGGTCAATTTATTTCACCTCACATAACCCGTTTTTACCATGCAATTCCGTATTTTTCACGATTAGAAGTTACTTTTGCGCTCTCGTGGATATGGATAAAAGATCAGAAACACTCTCTAACGATATATTGTTGAAAGCCTACAGGCTGATGATGACCGCTAAAGCTATGGCGGAAACATACGAAGCCAACAGGCCTATATGTAAATACGTGCACAGTACCTCGCGCGGGCACGAAGCCATACAACTGGCTACGGGTTTCCTGCTGGAGTCTTGCGACTATGTGAGCCCTTATTACAGGGACGAGAGCATGATGCTGGGCATGGGTTACCGTCCATACGAGATGATGCTGCAACTGCTGGCCAAAGGTGATGATCCTTTTACAGGCGGACGCGCTTATTATAACCATCCCAATATCCGCAGAGAGCATTTCCCGAGTATCATACACCAGAGCAGTGCCACAGGTATGCAGGCCATACCTACTACCGGCGTTGCGCAGGGTATAAAATATATTGAACAGCAAAAGCTCATCGACTACAAAACACCACCCGTTGTGGTTTGCTCATTGGGCGACGGCAGCGTTACCGAGGGTGAAGTGAGCGAGGCTTTCCAGTTTGCGGTATTGCACCAGTTGCCTATCATCTACCTGATACAGGACAACGACTGGGGTATATCTGTAAGTAGTGATGAGGCCCGCACGATGAACGCCTACGAATTTGCCGCAGGCTTCAAAGGCATGGAACGTGTAAAAGTGAACGGCAGCGACTTTGCCGACTCTTATAAGACCATGCAATACACCATCGACTGGGTACGCAAAGAACGCAGGCCGATACTGGTGCATGCCAAAGTTCCGCTTTTGGGACACCACACCAGCGGTGTACGTAAAGAGTGGTACCGTACCGAAGAAGACCTGGCCAAACACGCACAGGATGACCCCGGACCAAAGCTGAGGAAGCGCCTGCTGCAGAAAGGCATAACAGAAGACCAACTGGATGCTATAGAAGCCGAAGAACTGACTTTTGTACGTTCTGAATTTGAGAAAGCAGTTGCTGCTCCTGATCCCGACCCGGCTACCGTTAGCGACTACGTATTCGCCCCTACTCCTATAACGGAAGAGAAAGGAGTACGCAACCCCGGCACGGGCGATAAGACCGTAATGGTTGACGCTGCCCTGCACGCTATTGAAGAGCTGATGCGCGACCATCCCGAAGCCCTGTTCTACGGGCAGGATGTGGGCGGACGTATAGGTGGTGTATTCCGCGAAGCAGCTACACTGGCGCAGAAATTTGGTGATACAAGAGTATTCAACACGGCTATACAGGAAGCCTATATCATAGGCAGCACCATAGGCATGAGCGCCCTGGGGCTGAAACCAATAGTAGAGGTACAATTTGCCGACTATATATACCCGGGGCTGAACCAACTGGTAACAGAGATAAGCAAAAGCTGCTACCTGAGTTGTGGAAAGTTCCCCGTTTCTAATATCATACGTGTACCCATAGGCGCCTATGGCGGCGGCGGACCGTACCACAGCGGAAGCGTGGAAAGTACACTGGCCACGATAAAAGGTATCAAGATAGCCTACCCCAGCAACACGGCCGATATGAAAGGCCTGATGAAGGCTGCCTTCTACGACCCCAACCCTGTAGTGATGTTGGAGCACAAGGGACTGTACTGGAGCAAAGTGCCCGGCACGGAAGACGCTAAAATGATAGAGCCCGACAAAGATTACGTAGTGCCTTTCGGCAAAGGGCTGCTGGTAGCAGAGGCCTCAGATGCAGCTATGGAAATAGGCGCCAGTATGTGCGTTATCACCTACGGCATGGGCGTACATTGGGCTAAGAATGCCGCCAAGCGCTTCGACGACCAGATCGACATAGTAGACATCCGCACCATATTCCCGCTGGATGAAGAGCTGATATACAACACAGTTCGCAAGCATGGTAAATGCCTGGTGCTGACAGAGGAGCAACTGAACAACTCCTTCTGCGAGGCGCTGGCAGGACGCATATCCCAAAATTGCTTCCAGAGCCTGGACGCACCCGTGGCTACACTCGGCGCGCTGAACCTGCCCGCAGTACCTATGAATATGGGACTGGAAGCAGCCATGCTGCCCAACGTAGATAAGGTAGCTGAAAAGATGAGGGAACTACTGAGTTATTAAAAAGAATAAGACAACATATACAATAAAATATGCTCCCACTCTTGGGGGCATTTTTATTATTAACCGGCACTTAAACACATTGTATTATTGTAATATTAAAGTTATCTTGTTAGACAAATCTGCTTCTACTTATGAGAAACACTATAATTACTGTCGCGGCATTACTTTTGATATTTGCCATTTCCTGCCAGAAAAAGGACTCAACAAAAGTTGTCTATATAGCTGACACCACAAATACTGACACCCCTAAAGTAACAGATGATTCATACTACATACCCGGGCTGGCCGACAAAACGGTAAACAGTTTTTCTCAACTTGATATTGATTTCACCGTGACCCAAAACACGATCACTGATACGCGTGTATATCTATCGTTGGGAGACTTGCCAACTAATACTTACGGAAATATATCTGTAAAATCCGGTTACCCGACATACAATTCATCCCTGCACTTTGATTTCCAATTCACTCCTCCCGGCAATTACCCTATCAAACTTGTCACAAAAACAGAAAATAACACACAGAAAGATTATCACTTCAATATAGAAGTTACCAAGCCCGATGATCAGGAATGCAACAATGCATTCTTAAATGGTTATAAAACTTCTAATTTCAACTATTCAGATTCTGCATATGGCAGTGTTGCCAACATTACACCTTCACCGCTCTCATATGAAAAACATCTGTATTTTTACAATCTTGTATTATATACGCTTTCATCAGCAGGGGTTGATTACTATCTTTCCTATTCAGCATTAAACTCCACAAACAGTGCACGTACAGATCAAATAAAGTTTGATTTTGACTGTTCAAGTGGCAATATCACCATACCTCTGCAACAAGTTATCGGTCAATATATGACGTTGGGCACCAGCATTCAAGACACATTCAACATATCCGGGTATGGAGCAGTAGACGTGAAAACACAGAGTTATAACATTACTTACCGAACCAACTTTGACGATAAAGGCACAATGAGATACGGTAAATTCACCATGTCGGGTGATTTTAAACTTTGATGCAGGAGTTACTGAGTTGGTAATCTGAACTGTAGCGCTGTGGCGCTAATCTACACCTGCATATATACCACGCTCAACACATAGGCAATTCCCACATAAGTATAGCCCGCAAAACTTTACTATTTTTGCGCCACCACGGGTAAAACATGCTTTGGGGTTTTCACTTTAAAATTTTGACTTAATACAATATGATTCCTGACAAGATAAAATTCGGTACAGACGGATGGAGGGCTATAATAGCCAAAGACTATACAGTGTATAACGTAGCACGCGTAAGCAAGGCCCTGGCCGACTGGCTGAAACAAAAGTCTGACAACCCTAAAGTAGTGGTAGGCCACGACTGCCGTTTTGGTGGTGCTATGTTTACCGAGACCGTGGCAGATGTGCTCTGCGCCAACGGCGTACATGTTATCATGACCAAAGGTTTTATCAGTACCCCTATGCTGTCGTTTGGCGTGCTGAAACTGGGTGCTGACCAGGGTGTGGTGATCACAGCCTCTCACAATCCTCCCAGCTATAATGGTTTTAAACTGAAAGGCCCTCATGGTGGTCCTACCAGCCCTAAACATATAGCCGAGGTAGAAGCCCTGATACCTGAGGATGTAACCATCCCCGGTGCATCTTTAGACAGCCTGGAAGCTGCCGGCAAGCTGGAATATGTAGAGCTGGAAGAGATGTATGTAAGCTACCTGCAGGAGCATTTTGACTTCGAGGCGCTGAACAAGTCGCCCTTTAAGCTGGCATACGATGCTATGTATGGGGCAGGACAGAACGTCATCCGTCGCCTGCTGCCCAACGCTACCCTGCTGCATTGCGATAACAACCCCGGTTTCCACGGACAGGCGCCTGAGCCGATAGACAAAAACCTGCAGGAACTGGCGCATACCATGGCTACCACGCCTGAATTGAAAATAGGACTGGCTACCGATGGTGATGCCGACCGCATAGGCCTGTACGACGAGGACGGCAACTTTGTAGACGCCCACCACATACTGCTGATATTGATACAATACCTGCATAAGTATAAGAATATGACGGGCAAGGTGGCTATCGCCTTCTCTGTTACCGACCGAGTAAAGCGCATGTGCGAGGCTTATGGCCTGCCTGTAGAGGTAACGCCGATAGGCTTTAAATACATTAGCGAGATCATGACGCAGGAAGATGTGCTGGTAGGTGGTGAAGAAAGCGGTGGTATCGCTGTTAAGGGTCACATCCCCGAGCGTGACGGTATCTACGATGGTCTGCTGATATACCAGTTCATGACGCAAACAGGTAAGACCCTGAAACAATTGTGCGAGGAGGTATATGATGTGATCGGCACTTTCGTTTACGACCGTAACGACCTGACCCTGCCCAACGAGCAGAAAGAGGCGATCATCAACAAGGCCGGTGCTGACGGTTATACACAGTTCGGCAAATACACCTTCAACCGCATAGAGAAAATTGACGGCGTGAAATACCACTTAGACAATGGCGGTTGGGTAATGCTGCGTGCTTCGGGTACCGAACCGCTGCTGCGTGTATATGCCGAAGGCAACAGTAAAGAAGAGACTGCTGACATACTGGAAGAAGTGAAAAAGACCATCCTCTAACCGGGATACAGGACATACAAAAAGGGCTGTAATATTGAATTACAGCCCTTTTTATTTCAGTTATATCTAAGCTTATTGTAAGCCTTGTGCGTCTTTCAGGAATTGCGCCAGGCCTATGTCCGTCAAAGGGTGCTTCAGTAGTCCCAGTATTGAACTTAAAGGACAAGTGCAGATATCAGCACCGGCCTCTGCACACTTTACAATGTGTAAAGGATTGCGGATAGATGCTGCCAGTACCTCTGTCATAAAACCCTGTGCATTGTAGATACCTACTATCTGGTGTATCAGGTCTACTCCATCCCAGTTTGTATCATCTATTCGGCCAATGAACGGAGACAGGAAGGTAGCACCCGCCTTAGCAGCCAGTATCGCCTGACCTGCAGAGAATACCAGCGTACAGTTGGTATGGATACCATTTTCTGTAAACCATTTGATAGCCTTAACACCGTCTTTGATCATAGGCACCTTTACCACGATATTGTCGTGTATCTTAGCCAGTTTTTTACCCTCGGCAATGATACCGTCAAAGTCGGTGCTTATTACCTCGGCACTTACGGGACCGTCCACTATATCACAGATGGTCTTGTAGTGATTCATTATGGCTTCTTCGCCTTTGATACCCTCTTTAGCCATCAGGCTGGGGTTGGTAGTAACGCCGTCCAGTATGCCAAGGTCGTTTGCTTCCCTGATCTGGTCAAGATTTGCTGTATCTATAAAAAATTTCATATACAATTGGTTTCTGGGGCAAAAGTAGTTAAATATTCAGCCAGGGAAAATGAAATTATCAACAAAATGAGGGGAGCTATAAAAAAGAACTGGCAAGTTACTTACATCGCGCCGCTACGACCACCTACCCTTGCTACATTCCTGTCCTGGGGGATTCAGTAGGAGCTGGCCGTATAAGACTTGCCAGAACTGCAAAGGTATGAAATAAACAATACCTTACAAGATTACGGACATAAAAAAACGGCTGTCATATATACAGCCGTTTCCTCTTTATTATTATCCTCAATTATACCTTAGAAAGCTCTCCTTTCAGAAAATCTATCACCTTAACCTCTGTAGCATCCTGTCCGCGCATTTCTGCCAGGTAAACAGATGTATAGTCAGTAAGATGGACCAGGTAGAACACCTTCTCCCAGTAGCTTTTACCCTCAGTATATAATTCTGTAATATTCTTCGTGTATTTTTTTATCACTTTTTTGTTCACCTCAATACGGAACTGGGTACGTGCGTAATCATCTTTATCACGCAGAAAGACCACAGCTTTTGTATCGTCCTTATCGCGCCAACCCACCAGCTCATTATGGTTCATTTCGGGAACTACATGATGCCAGCACAGCATCTTACTATTCTCATTGATCTGCTGGCGGAAACGCACCGCTACCCCTTCCAAATTCGGCCCTGAGTATATAACGGGAGTCTTGCCGTAAAGCTTTTTAGCCAATGCTTTGGCTTTTGCCTGTATACTCTTAGACTGTGCTGTAAGAAGTTTTATTGATGCTTTCAGGTCTTTGGACAGATTATAATTCAATAAGCCCAGTCCCTGAAGTATGAACAGTACCTGGGTCATAGAATATCCCAGGCAGGAGCGTGGCGGCATTCCTGCAGGCAGCAGTATACAATCCAGGTTCTTTTTCTTAGCTATCTCTGCCACTTTACCTCCTGATGTAATACATACCACTGTCGCTTTTGCTTTGAGCGCCTGCTGCATGGCCTGCAATGTTTCCTCGGTATTTCCTGAATAAGAAGATACGATAACGAGCGTGTCTTTATTTACAAAAGCAGGCAGGAAATAATCTTTATTAACGACAAAAGGAACGGCCAGCTTATCAAATACAAAATTCTGTACTATCGAACCGCCTATACCACTTCCGCCCAGGCCGGTGAGTACCACATTAGCATATTGCTTCTTCGGTGTGCTAAATTTATAGCTCTGGCCTATCAGCAAAGCTTCGTGCAGTTGGGTAGGGAAATTTTGTACCAGTTTTTTCATAGATTTATTTTCGATGGCCAAACATAACGAAACTGGCGTAAAGGGGGAAGAAATTGCAGAAAACTTTTTGCAAACAAAAGGTTATTATGTGTTGCATCGTAACTGGCGTTGGGAACGCAAAGAGGTAGACATTATCGCAGAACATAATGGGTTATTGATATTTATTGAAGTTAAGACCCGGTCTGACTCCTATTTCGGGTATCCTGAGGATGCTGTTGACGAAAAAAAACAAGACTACCTGAAAACGGCGGCAGAAGAGTTCCTGTACCAATACCCCGAATATTCACAGATACGATTCGACATTATCAGTATCATTACACGAAAAGACATCATACAAGAGATCGTGCACTTTGAAGATGCTTTTTTCTAGTATATAAAACGGGACAAGTTATACATTACTTATTTTCAGCAGATACCGGGAGCTTTATCCTGTTTTGTATCATTTTGTATCGTTTTATATCGAAAAAACAGTAGGGTGTAAAAAAGCATACTATAACTAATTGATCTTCAATACCAGTTTCGGAGCAAAATCTCAACCGATTATACCTGACCATTTCCACTAATACATAACTGCATTTTCATTATTTTCAAAGAACCTCATCAACGCCCTGAAAGGAGATTAACAATTAATCAAATTTACGTTATTTTTACTACAAATACAACTAAAAAATAGCCGCGTTTCAGATATTCAGTAGATAAAAGAGCCGCGTGAACGCGGCTCTTTTATCTACTGATCCATGTTATTATTACTATTCTATTAATATCTTTTCAGCAACAATACCTTCGGTATTTTTCAGGCTGACAATATAGGTACCGACGGGTATATTATGCAAGCTTATGTTCAATGTTTCAGTGGGTTTATCTAAAGTTATTTTCTTTACAACCCTGCCTGACAGGTCGGTAATAGTCACTATACCATTGCTCTGTATCTTATCGAAAGACAACAGTATATTGCCGCTGGCAGGGTTGGGTGCAATTTTAAGGCCGGTATTGGCTGTAACTGTTTTAACTGCCCCCGGGTTATGAGTCGTGTCTTTGTTGTTATAAGCTGTATCTGTTATGACCCATAGCTCGAAACCGGTAGTATCGAACGAGCCTCTCAGGAAAAGGGAGCCGTTAGCGACCGCTAGTATATCTATTATGCTGCCCATACCATTAGTACCTTGCGAATGGCCGAGTACCTTTTTAGTACCCGCTGTAGTGCCATCAGTTACATAAAACTCAGGACCTTTAGGATTGGGGTAAAAAGTATCGCTGGCACTAAAAAACAATTTACCAGCATAGGCGGTAAACCTGTCCGGGTTAGAACCCTGGTCACTCTGTTTATTAATATCCTGAATAAGTACTGTTCCGTTCGCAGTGCCGTCGGACACCCATAACTCCAGTCCGTGTACAGAATCGGTTGCAGTAAAAAACACCAGACTATCTTTAAGAGTTACAATCCGCTGATCAATGTACCCCCCATTCAAACTGTTAGGCACAACGCTTGGGTGTATTTTCTTCAGTCGGTGTGTTCCGTTGGCAGTGCCATCAGATACCCATGGCTCAATATCCCTGGAGTTTAATGCACCTGACGAATCCGCTCCGAAGAATAGTTTATTCTGCAAAACAACCATATTTGTTTTTATACCTTCCCCACTTCCACCCGGGTCAAATGTCATGACATAACTTGTACCATTTGCAGTGCCATCTGTTTGCCATAAGGAATAACCGAAAGGTGTTCCCGCCTGGGCCCTGAAATAATATTTACCATTATACATCACGCCATCTGTAAGCGTTGCCCAACCATTGGAATTTGAGCCTACCAGTTTGAATATCTGCGTACCGGCAGTAGTACCATCCGTAGTCCAGATCGCATTTCTTGCAGTACCATCATAAGCATTCACCAGAATAGTCCCGTTGACCTCTGCAACTACTGCAGCATCTGAGTGTTGGCCTCCCGACCTTATGTCTTTTAGAAGTATAGTACCATTTGCCGTACCATCAGTTACCCACAACTCTCTACCATGCGTTCCGTCGTCAGCTTTAAAAAACAAAAGATTTTTAGCTACATAAAAGAGCCCCGGATTAGACGAGCCTGCACCCGGATTTATATTTTTCAGCATCTGGGTTCCCAATGCTGTCCCGTCTGTTACCCAGAGTTCCTTACCATTTGTACCATCATCAGCAGCAAAGTATACTTTCCCTTTATATTTTGTAAAAAATTCGGGGTTGGAGGAGCCTGGTCCGGGTTTAATGTCCGTTACCCGTTTTGTACCTGCAGCCGTTCCGTCAGATATCCATAATTCATAGCCATACGTACCGTCATCTGCCTGGAAATAGACCAGCGAATCAATACCTACATAGCTCTGTGGCCTGGAATCGGCCGGTCCGGGATTGATATCAATACGCTCAATAACATACTGTGCC